>DATEEB010000275.1:0-2799 GCA_035281345.1 Rhizomicrobium sp.
CAAGCCGGATCATAGCCACGTCCCCAGCGCGGTTTTCACCACCCCGGAACTGGGCGTGGTCGGGCTGAGCGAGGCCAAGGCCTTGATGCAGGGCAAGACAATCGATGTCTACAAATCCACTTTCCGGCCCCTGCTGCACACCCTGGGCGGACGCGCCGTGCGCACCCATATGAAGTTGATCGTGGAGACCAAGACCGACAAGGTGATCGGTTGTCATATTTTCGGCGATCATGCCGCGGAGATCATCCAGATCGTGGCGGTTTGCCTGAAAATGGGCGCCACCAAGGCGGATTTCGATGCCACCATGGCGCTGCATCCCACCGCGGCCGAGGAGTTGGTGACCATGCGCAGCAAGAGTTACTCCAAAACCCCGGACCAACTTGCTGGGCCGCGCGCCCTGTCCTAGGCTTTGCAAAACAGGGGTGAGGTTTGGGTATCGTCAGGGTTGCCAGCCTTGCGCGGCCGCGGCGGTCATGCCCGCTTGTACCCGCGTACACGGGCATATTTTCCAGCTATTCGGAGCCAAACCCATGAGGCGCACGGTTATCGCCTGTCTGCTGGCGCTATTCTGGGTGGAACCAAATGCGTTTGCCGCCGTGTCCGAGACATCCGACGCCAAGGCCAAGGCTGCTGCTGCCTGCGTGCGTCAAATACGTCCGCGCTCCATCATGAGCACTCACCAGATTCCGCCCTATCCGGAACTATCCATCCGGCTGAACGAGGAGGGTGAGACGCGGGTACTCGTCACGCTTGGTGATGACGGCGTGCCGGTTGACACAGCGGTGGAGCGCAGCAGCGGCTCGGCGCGCCTGGACCAGGCCGCAACCAGTTTTGTGAAAGCAAACTGGCGCTGGGAGCCGTTTGTCAATTTCTGCGGCGCGCCCGCACAGCTACTGGTCTCTGTAGTCTGGGCACTGAAAGACAGGGACAATCCGCTCGATAGTGTCGATCCCGCGCGAATGATATCGGCGCTGAGTATCATCGCGCCAGATGATGCGGACTATCCTGCCGATGCTCTGGCTCAGAAACAAAGGGGTATGAGCGGTTTGCTGGTGGTGTTGTCGGACTCCGGTCAGATTCAGGATGTTGTCCTGAGCACACCCAGCGGTTCGGATAGTTTGGATCAGAAGGCCATTGTGCTCGCCAAAACCAAGTTTCGGTGGACGGCGCCCATGCTGAACGGAAAACCCGCAGGTTGCCTGATGATCGTGATGGTGATTTGGACGCTTCCCGGTCAGCCCAAGCCAGACGCGGCCACGCTCAAGACATTCATAGAACTGATGGTCCAATCTCGCGGGGTCCGCAGGGCGCCAGCACCGCCATAGCGGTATTTTTCCGCGATTTTTCAGCGGGTTACGGACTTCTGGTAAATTGCCCCCCTATCACCTATATCCACCGCCTTACTTCAAAGGAGCATGGCGTGGCCCAGAGCTGGACCCCGCAAACTTGGCAGGAAAAAACCGCCCGTCAGATGCCGGATTATCCGGACAAGGCGGCGCTGGACCGCGTCTTGGCGCAGCTGAGGACCCATCCGCCGCTGGTGTTCGCGGGCGAGGCGCGCAACCTGCAGGCGGCGCTCGGCCAGGTGGCGGAAGGCAAGGCTTTTCTGTTGCAGGGCGGCGACTGCGCCGAAAGCTTCGCGGAATTTCATCCCGACAATATCCGCGACACCTTCCGCGTGCTGCTGCAGATGGCGGTGGTCTTGACCTTTGCCGCCGGCGTGCCGGTGGTGAAAGTGGGCCGCATCGCCGGCCAGTTTGCCAAGCCGCGGTCCGATGATTTCGAAAAGCGCGGCGAGGTCACCCTGCCGTCCTATCGCGGCGACAATATCAATGGCGGCGAATTCACACCGCAAGCGCGGATCCCCGATCCACAGCGCCTGCTGCAGGCAACCGCCCAGTCGGCGGCGACGCTCAATTTGCTGCGCGCTTTCGCGCAAGGCGGCTATGCCGACCTGCACAATGTCCATCGCTGGATGCTGAGCTTTATCGCGGACTCGCCCGCGGCCGAACAATATAAAGGTCTGGCGCAGCGCATCTCCGAAACCCTGGACTTCATGGCGGCGTGCGGCATCACATCGGAGTCCGTGCCGCAATTGCGCGGCACCGACTTCTATACGTCGCACGAAGCTCTGTTGCTGCCGTACGAGCAGGCGATGACGCGAGTGGATTCCACCAGCGGCGATTGGTACGACACATCCGCGCATATGCTGTGGATCGGCGACCGCACCCGCCAGCTCGACGGCGCCCATGTCGAGTTCATGCGCGGCATCAAAAATCCCATCGGCCTCAAATGCGGCCCCAGCCTGGAACCCGACGATCTTTTGCGCCTGATCGCGGCGTTGAACCCCGGCAATAGTCCGGGCCGTTTGACGCTGATCGCGCGGTTCGGCGCCGACAAGGTGGCCGAGAAATTGCCGCCCCTGATCCGCGCCGTGAAACGGGAAGGCGCCAAGGTCGTATGGTCGTCCGATCCGATGCATGGCAACACCATCAAACTGCAATCGGGCTACAAGACGCGGCCGGTTGAGCGCATCTTGGAAGAGGTGCGCAGCTTCTTCGCCATCCACCGCGCCGAAGGCACCCATGCCGGCGGCGTGCATTTTGAGATGACCGGCCAGAATGTCACCGAATGCTTGGGCGGGGCGCAGAACCTGAAGGAAATCGATCTGCAGGACCGTTACCAGACGGCGTGCGATCCGCGCCTCAATGCCAGCCAGGCTCTGGAATTGGCGTTCCTGATCGCGCAAGGCATCCGCGACGAACGGATGAAGCAATCGGGTCTGGCTGCCTCGGCCTG
>DATEEB010000276.1:0-2364 GCA_035281345.1 Rhizomicrobium sp.
ATATGACATATCCTAGGCCGCGGCGGGGATTCACGGGGAACCTGAGGGCTGCTATACAGCCTAAAATCCTTGGGAATCCGCATGCGCACCGCCACCGTTGAACGCAAGACCCGGGAAACCGAAATCTCGGTCTCCCTCGACCTGGACGGCACCGGCGAGGCCGACATCGATACCGGCATCGGCTTTCTGGACCATATGCTGGAGAGTTTTGCCCGCCATTCCATGATCGACCTGAAAGTACGCGCCAGCGGCGACCTGCATGTCGACTATCACCACACCACCGAGGACACCGCCATCGTCATCGGCCAAGCGGTGAAACAGGCGCTGGGCGATTTTTCCGGTATCACCCGTTTCGGCGCCGCCCTGATCCCGATGGACGAGGCCCTGACCCGGGTGGCGCTGGACCTGTCCAACCGGCCCTATCTGATCTGGAAGGTGACAATCCCCAAGCCCAAGCTTGGGGAAATGGACACCGAACTGTTCAAGGAATGGTTCCAGGCCTTCGCCCAGAATGCCGGGGCGTGCCTGCATATCGAAAATCTGTATGCCGACAACAGCCATCACATTGTCGAGACTTGTTTCAAGGGTCTGGCGCGAGCTTTGCGGCAAGCGATTACCCCCGATGAGCGGCTGGACGGAGCGTCACCCTCCTCCAAGGGCAGTCTTTAGCCGCTCAATTATTTTATTGCGCGCTTCCGCGCGCGGGGCGGCTGGACGGCGCATCGCCTTCCTCCAAGGGCAGTCTCTAATTTTTCTCACCATGGCCGGGCCCCCCGGCTCGCGCGAAGCGCGACCGGAGGGTAAACCTCACGACCCGCCCATCCAGGGTAACGAACGCTGGCGCTTTTGACTCTGGATGGCCGGCTCAAGGCCGGCCATGGAGAGTAGGAACTACTTCCTCTTCGCCATCGGCAGATAGGGGCGCTCGGTCGGGCCGGTATAGACCTGACGCGGGCGGCCGATTTTCTGATGCGGGTCTTCCAGCATTTCCTTCCATTGCGCGATCCAGCCCACGGTGCGGGCCAGGGCGAACAGGACGGTGAACATGGAGGTGGGGAAGCCCAGCGCCTTCAGCGTGATGCCGGAATAAAAGTCGATATTGGGATAGAGCTTCTTTTCGATGAAATAGGGATCGCTGAGCGCCACTTTTTCCAGCTCGATCGCCACTTTCAGCAGCGGATCATTGTGCAGGCCCAGTTCGTTGAGCACGGCATGGCACTGGACCTGCATCGCCTTGGCGCGCGGATCGTAATTCTTGTAGACGCGGTGGCCAAAGCCCATCAGCCGGAAGCCGCTGGACTTGTCCTTGGCGCGGGCGACGAATTCCGGAATCCGGTCCACCGTGCCGATCTCTTCCAGCATCTTGAGCGCCGCCTCGTTGGCGCCGCCATGCGCCGGGCCCCACAGACAGGCGATGCCCGCCGCGATGCAGGCGAAGGGATTGGCGCCCGACGATCCGGCCAGACGCACCGTCGAGGTCGAGGCGTTCTGTTCGTGATCGGCGTGCAGGATGAAGATGGTGTCCAGCGCCTTGGCCAGCACCGGATTGACGACATACTCCTCGGCCGGAACTGAAAAGCACATGCGCAGGAAGTTTTCGGTGTAGCCCAGCTTATTGAGCGGATACACGAAGGGCTGGCCGACGTGATATTTGTAGGCCATGGCCGCGATGGTGGGCAGCTTGGCGACCAGCCGGTGGCTGGCGACTTCGCGCTGCTTGGGATCGGTGATGTCGGTGCTGTCGTGATAGAAGGCCGACAGTGCACCGACCACGCCGCACATGATCGCCATGGGATGGGCGTCGCGCCGGAAGCCGCGGAAGAAGGTCGCCAACTGCTCATGCACCATGGTGTGGCGGGTGATGGAATAGGTGAACTTGTCCATCTGGGCGGCATTGGGCAGTTCGCCGTACAAAAGCAGGTAGCAGCTTTCCAGAAAGCTGGAATGTTCGGCCAGGTCGCCGATGGAATAGCCGCGATACTGTAGGACGCCCTTGTCGCCATCGATGAAGGTGATGTTGGATTCGGTGGAGGCCGTGGAGGTGAAGCCGGGATCGTAGGTGAAGATGTCGGCCTGGTCGTAGAGCTTGCGGATGTCCACGGCATTGGGGCCCTGGGTGCCGGCATAGACCGGGAACTCATAGTCTTTGCCGCCATAATTCAGCTTGGCGCTGCCTTGCGGCTTGATCTTGCTCTCGCGCACGGTAATCCCTTTCCCCAGGCTAAAAATCTTGCGGTGCAATATGACGAGCTTTTAAGGCTGCGTCACTAGCAGCATTAAGGCTAGCGGTGAATGGCTTTAGATTGTGTAAGCCCTTAATCGGATTAAGGATTCTTCCCGCCCCAGCAGCGCCAGCATCTCGAA
>DATEEB010000277.1:0-8637 GCA_035281345.1 Rhizomicrobium sp.
GCCCGGCACTCCGCCACTGCCCTTGACCCGGTCGAAATCCACGCCGCCCGGAAACGGCGCATGACAGATGCGCCAGCCTTCGTCAAAGGCCCGCGCCGCCGCGAATCGGTCCAGCGCCCGCGCCTCTTCCTCACGCGCCGCGTTGACGCCGGTGCATCGTTCTTTGCACCGCATATGGCCGCGCCGGAATTCCTTTTCATAAACGGTCAGCCGCGACCAGCCCTGCTTGGCGCCCGCGCGTGGCGACAAGATCCTGTCGCGCGCGTGATCGGGACCGATCACCGCTGGCTCTTCCACCGTCTCCTCCGCCGCGCGCACCGCTGTTTTCCTCATGGATCGCGCTTTCATCGGGGCCGGCGCGTCTCTTCGCGGAAGAAATCACGCGCCGCATAGACGGGATTGACCTGCGCCTTCAGCACCACTCCCATCTCCGCGATCAATTCCAGCGCCTCACGCAAGCTGCGCGCCATTTCGATCCGCATACCCGCCCCGCGCAGCCGGGCGAAGGCCGCCACCTTCACCGCCGTCAGCCGTTGCTCCTTGATCTCGATGCCCAACGCCCGGCCCTGGTAACAGATCACAACCCCCGGCGCGTCCGCCGCGGCGGCAAAGCAGCAGGCATCCTGCGGAAGCCGGTCTTTCAATTCCGCCAACAACTGCTCCATCACGGTCCGTTCCACCTCCCGCGCCTTGGGCCGGGCCCGTTCCACGTTCAAGGCAAATCGCGTCATGGTCCTTGTTCCTTTGAATTGATTTCAGGGGGATAAAGATCGGGGCGCAAATCATGGCGGCTGATCGCGCCGCCGGTCGCGCGTTCCAGCGCCAGGCACCATTCCGCCGGCACCCGGTGGCTGCGGCGCAGCACCTCGCTGACGGCTTGCGGTGAAACACCCACCGCCCGCGCCACCGCCACCTGGCTTTTCAGATGATCCCGAATGGCGGCCCTTAAAGCGCCTATTCCAGTTTTGGTTTTCCCCGTCGCCATGGAAGAACTAAACAAGAACACTTGCAGGCGGTCAACAAGAATTCTTGCAAAATCGCAGTTTACAAGATATCTTGTGCAAACATGATGTTTTCTTGTATACCATGGCGATGAAGCCAACCATGAAAAGCCTGGGCGACAGGGTGCGCGAACGCCGCCAGGCGCTGGGCCTGTCCCAACCCCAGCTGGCCAAAAAGGTCGGAGGCATCACCTATCAAGCCATCCAGCAATTGGAGGCCGGCGGCGGCACCAAGCATCTGGTTGGCATCGCCCGCGCGCTCGGTGTCACCGCCGAATGGCTGCAGGATGGCCATGGCCCGACCCCGGCCAGACCCGGTACGGCGCGCGGCGCCACAGCCGAAAAGCTCAAAGTGCTGGGCATGGCCGAATGCGGCCCCGATGGCTGGTCACTATGGAACGGCGATGTGATTGATCTGATCGACCGGCCTGCAGGATTGATCGGTGTACCCAACGCCTATGCCGTTTATGTGGTGGGGGCTAGCATGGAGCCGCGCTATCACCCCGGCGAGGTGGTGCATATCCATCCCGGCCGTCCGGTGGATGTGGGCGCCTATGTGCTGGTGCAACGCCGCCCCAAAGCCAATGGCGAAGCGCCCCTGGCGGTGATCAAGCGCCTGGCCAAGCGCACCGGCGCCAAAATCGTTCTGGAACAGTTCAACCCGCCCAAAACCTTCGAGATCAGAACCGCCGACATCGTCTCCCTCCACCGGGTGGTGGGCTCGGGCGAGTCTTAGTTCGCCGTCTTCTCCGACGCCGCAGCTTGGCTGGTGTCGGACACCGGCGTTGCCGCAACCGGCGTTGCTGGCGCCGGTGTTGCAGCCGCCACCGCCGCGGGCGCTATCGGCACCATAGAGATGTTGACCACCGAGTCGTACTTATTGTCGGCTCCATTGGCGGAATCCACGATGGAGGAGATACCCGCCGTCAACAGCAAATCTACCGCGACATTGGCCGCAATAGTGGCTGAGGTTCCAGAATGATTGACATAGGCAGCGTCCTGATAACCTTCCTTCTTGCAAGTAATAGTCAGATCATACTTGCTCTTACGCACGGTCAGTTTAGCCGGCGTGCTTTCGATACTTCCCATATCCCTGCCGTCCTCGCGCTTAAATGCGCAACGCGCGCCTGTAGGATTGGTGACAACAGAGATATCCTGTGACGTACCTTCAAAAACACTGACGCAACCCGAAAGGCAGACGGCAGCAAAGGTGACGGCCATTGCCGTCCCAGAATTCCACTTCATAAAGGGCTCCCCAGCCTGATGTGATGGGCGTAAGGCGCCCCTCCCCATACTAAAGAGCCTCGCGGACAACCGCCAAGACATTCGGTGCGATCAGAACGAAATAGGGTGTTCCAACAGACAAATATATGACTGATAATCAGTCATTTAATGCAAGGCCACGTCGCGCTTTTGTTCGTTGACTGGCCGGCGAAAGGCCGCGCAAGGCAAGCCAGACCATACGGTCCCCTTCCGCACCGCCATTCGATTCAATTTTAGGGATCGGCCTGGCGCCCGCGACCATCTTGTTTCATAGCGGGATAGGTTCCACCGATTAAAATTTGTGATCGCAAATTCTTCGCTCCCCTGACGATAAAGCCGAACATTCGACCCAGAATATGCGATACTCGAAACCGCAATTGTTGCGGGCTGTCTGATGGCTGCGGATCTGTCACCGCTTACGGTGTTGCTGGGCTACAGTTTTGTGGTGGTTTCGCTGATTTGCGAAGCCACCATTCATTGCATCCAACTCTTCCATATCTGACAATTCGCGCATTAGCGCGGTGCCAGCGTTAACACTTCTTACCATCTTTGCTGTGGACAAACTTCCGCCACAGGAGTGCAATCGCCGGCGCCGGACTGTCGGAGGCGTTCATGCAGGATTATGAAATCCGCATTCAAACAACTGGCCGCACACAGACGATTATCGAAATGATGCATCTCAACGATCACACCGCTATCCGCGCGGCCGAGACTCTGGCCGCTGGCCGCGCGTTTGAAGTGTGGCGTGATCTGGAATGCATCCACGGACCCAGACCGACCTCACCGCCACTGGTGAAGTTCAGCGGTGCACGAACGCACTGACTGCTAGTCATCTTGTGGGTACCGCATCGTACCACTCAGACAATTGATTCGTACACAATCGGAGTGCGCAGGCAAACCCGCAGGAAGCCATGGACCAGTATCAAGTCTTGATCGCCGAGGATGAAGGCGATCTCAGGCTGGTAATCGCTGAAGCTCTCACCCAAGCCGGACTTAAGGTTGCTCAGGCCCAGGACGGCAAACAGGCGTACAAGATCCTGACGGAAAACCCACAGCCCAACACGCTGCTGATTTCCGACCTGCGCATGCCGCGGATGGACGGCTTCGAATTGGCCGAAGCTGCGATCGCTTTCGATCCTGAAATCAAGGTCTTAATGCTGACAGGTTATGCGGAAATGCCGGTGTCTCCGGCCGCACTCAAGGCGCGGGAGGTGCGTATTTTGCACAAGCCGGTTGAGCTCGACCGTTTGTGCGAACTGGCGATGGAGATGTTGGCGCGGCCCTGACGCGTTACGCGGCTTTGGACTTGCTGACTTCCTGGCGGCGCGGCAGGGTGATGCAAACCGTGGTGCCGATATGCTCCTGGCTGTCCACCGTCACCTCGCCGCAATGCTCCTCCACCAAGGCCTTGACGACCGACAGGCCCAGTCCGGTGCCTTCACGCGCCAGCATGGGATTGTTGGAGGCTTGCTCGAACGGCTTGCCGATGCGCGACAGGACGTCAGTGGCGATTCCCACCCCTTCATCCTTGATCGTCATGCGTACCGCGTCGGCGGTCTCGGTCAGCGACATGGTTATTGTGCCCCCATCGCGCGAGAATTTCACCGCATTGGATAGAAGATTGATCAGGATTTGCTTGCAGGCGCGCGGGTCGGCGATCACTTCCACCGGTTGTTCCGGAAGTTGCAGCGCGACTTGGATCTTGCGCTCCTGCGCCTTGGGCCGGATCAGCGGCACGCATTGTTCCATACAATGCTTCAGATCAAAGGCGCGGAAATCTGCCTGGAAGCGACCGGCCTCGATCTTCGCCAGATCCAAAATGTCCGACACCAAGCTTAGCAAATGGTTGCCGGACTCATGGATCAGCTTGGCATACTCCTCATGGCGCGCGGGAATGGCGCCATGGGTCTTGCTCAGCATCAATTCCGAGAATCCGATGATGGCATTCAACGGGGTGCGCAATTCATGGCTCATATTGGCGAGGAATTCCGACTTGATGCGGCTGGCGGTTTCGGCGGTATCCTTGGCGGCTTGATTGCGCAGCAACTCGCGTTCCAAATGCTCGCGGTCCTTGGCGGTTTTGCGGAAGATCTTCAAAGCCAAGGCGAATTGGCCGATTTCGTCGCCCCGCTCGCTCAAGGCCAAAACCCGTTCCACGCCTTCATCTGGATCGCTGGTGATCGCGCCGGTGATCTGCTTGAGAGGGCGGATCACATCCCACATCACGAAGAAGGCCGCCAAACAAGCCAGTGCCGTGCATAACGCCATCAAAAGCAGGGCGTCGGCCAGATCACGGAAAGCGCGCTGCGCATTGGCGTTGGCGCGTGCCTCGGCAGCAGCCAACGCGGCTCTGGACACTTGTACGATACTGTTCAGCGCCGGCGTTGATTGGATCAACCATTGCGGCCCGCTTATGCCCAAAGGCTCGCCCATTTCCGCCTTCATTCGCATATCGGTGCGCAGCGTGGCATAACGGCCGAAATAATCGGCATTGGCGTCGGCAATCGCCTTGATCAGCCCCGGCGGCGCTTCGGCATTCTCCACCGCCTTCTCGATGGATTTCCAAGGACCTTGGGTGCGTCCCTCGATCCGGGTAAACTCCTCGCATTCCGCGTCTGTGGGAATGTGGGGAAAGGCGATCAGGTTGGCGTAACGGCGCCGTTCGGTACCCGCCTCGATCCGAATATTCCAGGCAATATCGCTGATGCGTATCATCTCGCTGAGATAGGGTTCGGCCCCCGCGATTTGGCGCGAAAAGATAGCGCCCTGCTTATCGACCAATCTTATGATGTCAAAAACCGAGGCCTTGGGATCGAAAAACGGCCGCGCGGCGCGTTTTTCACGCGGCATCTGCACGGCGCGCAACACAGCGGGAAGCAACCGGTCGAAATTGCGTCCCGCTTGCGCGAACGCGCCGGCCAGGGCCGGCGGAATGCTCTCATTGCGGGTCCGGGCGATTTCCCTTTGCACATAGGCCATGGCATTCAAGCTATTGCGATGCGCCACCCTCAGCTGCGCCACGGTCTGGGGGGTGGCGATCACCGGTTCGCTGACGGCGGTCTTGATCAGGCCCATCTCCACGCGCAAAGCCTCGCGCACCATCACAATCTCGCGCGCCAGCCTTGCGCTGACCGCAATCTCAGAACTGGCGCGCTCGCGCTTCCAGGCGCTCACGGCGCTGACCGCGAACACCAAAACCAGCACCCCCACCAAAGCGCCGGTGACCAATGTGAGCACCATGGATACCGAATAGGTGCGCTTCAAGGCGCTTATCTCCAGATGTTTCCTTCGCTTACAAGTTAGGCGACACCTGTGGCGAATTTCTTAAATCCGATTTGCCGGACACAAATTTAGGCAACAGGCGTTACAAATATGAGCAGCGGCCGTTAAAAGCGGTTCACATCTCTTACCGCTTGCTTAATGCAAGTTTCCGCGCCCAACGCCCAATCACAAGTCACCTTGTTGACTTGTTACAAGTATTCTTGTAACTTGTCCGCGTGAATATGCTGGAGGTCATACGCCAGGGCGCGCAGGACAGCGCCAAGCGCGCACGGCCTCTGCCCTGCCCCTTCTGCGGCACGCCGCCGCCGCTGGCCGCCCATGTCGCCGGCCATTTTGTGGTCGGCTGTGAAAATGAGGATTGTGCCGCCAATCCGCAGGTCTCGGCCGCATCGCCAGGCGCCGCCTGGGAAAAATGGAATGACCGGCCGGCCCGCTAGCCCAAAAGATGTAAGCTAGTTGTTGACGTGTGTGTAAGCAATATGCTTACACATGGTCATGACGGTTAAGACTTTCATCAACAAGGAATTGGCCAATCTCTGGTCAAACGGAAAGAGCAAGATCCATGCGCGTTTCCATAAGAGGATTTTGGTCCGCCTCGACCGTATCGATGCAGCCTGCAACATCTGGGAACTGGATGTGCCTGGGTTCGATTTCCACCCGCTGAAAGGAAAACCACAGCGCTATTCGATCCATGTCAACGGCCCCTGGTGCCTGACATTCGAGTTTGAAAAAGGGGATGCCTTGAGAATCGACTTTGAACAATACCACTGAGACTTATGAGCCTGGAGAACCACGATGACTGAGTATGCTGTAAAGCGGAACCCCAATAGGTGCCCGACCCACCCCGGCGCATTGCTGCGGGATGACATTTTGCCCGCGCTCAAAGAGAACAAGTCGGAGATTGCCGGCGCTCTTGGTATCTCTAGGCAGCATCTCTACGACGTTTTGAACGAGAAAAAGCCTGTTTCCCCGGAGGTGGCTGTTCGCCTCGGGGCGGCTTTTGGCGATGGGCCGGACGTGTGGCTTCGGATGCAGGCGGCTTATGATGCTTGGCACGCCGCTAGAGCAATCGATACCAGCAAGGTCAGACCTTTGAAGGCGGCTTGAAATCATCCTCCCGTCGGCGAAAGCCGGTGATTGGGACCATGCGATGCTCCGCCTTGAGCAATCCCGTGGCAAGTGCCCGGTGGTTGCTTTTAAAGCCGGAGCTAAGTATTTGATCCGCCTTGAATGCCGGGTTAGCTCAGCGGTAGAGCAGCGGTTTTGTAAACCGAAGGTCGGGAGTTCAATCCTCTCACCCGGCACCATTCCCATCCGCCTGCCCTTTGGCAGGCGGATGGGAATGACAAGCGCCCGCGCGCGACAGCGACTGAAGCGGGCGCGCGTCAGGGGATTGGCAAGGCGTGAAACGTTTGGTGCCTCGCCTGCCCTTTGGCAGGCGGATGGGAATGACAAGCGCCCGCGCGCGACAGCGACTGAAGCGGGCGCGACGGCAAGCCCCCTAGCAGGCCCGCCGCTACGACCATGATCCCTTGCGCACCCAGCGTTGAGCCATGGGGCGGCGGACATCGAAGAAGGAGGCGCCTTTCTTCTTGGCCAGCTTGGCGGCTTTGGTCAAAGCGGCTTTCTCACTTGCCGCGTCGGTGATGACGGCCTCCAAAAGATCGCCCGACGCCTTGAAAAGCCTGACTTCAAACTCCGGCAAATCTCTCCCCCAAAAACGGCGCTCCCGCCCTATAACGCTCCGGCCCAAGTTCCGTGCCGCCGGTGGGCCAGAATGACCGTAAAATGGGGGCGAATCTGCAGCTCTCGCAGAACATCCACACCCTTGAGGGCATCCGTCCATGCCCTGGCAATCAGGCGATGGATATCTACAAGCCATTTATTTATATGACGAAAATCTCTTATATCAGACAAATATAGGGTATGCTGCGGTGCGCCAATATGGCAGCGAGGCCGGGGACCCATGCCGCCAAAAACCCTCCCCGGCGCTAGGTCTTCCAGGCGCCCGGCTTGATCGCGATCCCGACATATTTCCCCTCGCCTTCCACAACGCCATAGCTGACGTCCCGGTCACGCACGAAATGGGCAAAGGCCAAATTGTCCTGAATGTCATCGGACAGAAAAAGACCGCCCGGCCTTAGCGCGTTCCAGATGATGGGATAGGCAAATTCCCGCCCGCGATAGGATTTGTCGGAATCATAATGGGCGATATCCAGGCCATGGGGGAATTGCGCCACTGCGCGCTTCAGGCCATTGCGGTCCGGTTCGCGGATAAGGGTCCAGTTGCGCCTTAGCCGGTCAGGCACCGCGATTCCGACATAGGGCTCGTTCCCCGCGCCGGGATAAGGCCTGTCCACGCTCACCAGACTTCCGCCGCCGTTCCATTCCATCGCCGCCAGAAAAGCCAGGCTCGACCAGCCATAGGCCACGCCGGTTTCCACCACGGACCGCGCGCCGGTCAGCCGGGCCATAGCATAGATCAACTCGATATGGCCGGCCCCGCCCATCTTGATCTTGGACTGGACCGCTCGCTGGCCCGCCTCCCGCAATATCTCGGCATCCATTCTGGGCAACTCTTCCTGCGGGGCCGATATCAGTCCCAAATGCGCCAGCAGAATGTTCAGCGGCTGCGCCCGATTGCGCGCCCACAAACGCGCTTCGGCCCGGTCATTTTCTGAATCGAGGTCCGATTGGAAATATTTCAGCGCCCGGCGGCTGAAATGCGCCCAATGCGAGGGATGCTGAAGATAATAAACGGCGCTTCGAAGCTTGGGCATGGCCATTCACAAAGACAGTTGGGGGTTGGGAATCGACCCAATCCTAACCGCCAAACGCGTCAGCCCCGTGTGATATCGCTGTGATAAGCGGCGGCCGGCCCCTTTGCGCGGGGGATAAAATCGGCAATCCGCCTGACTTTCGCCGGGGGCTACAGAGACTATCAATCCAGCGTCCGTCTGAACCGCAGCAGCGCGATCGTCCCCGCCGCCAAGGTGAACAGCGCCAGCGGCCACAGATCGCCCGCGATATTGGCGAAATCATTGCCCTTGAGCAGAATGCCGCGCGCGATGCGCAAAAAGTGCGTCGCGGG
>DATEEB010000278.1:0-6261 GCA_035281345.1 Rhizomicrobium sp.
GATGGAAGAGCGCAAGTGCCCCACATGCATCGGCTTGGCGATATTGGGGCCGCCGAAATCGATCACCACCGTCTTGCCGTTGGCCTGCGCGGCGCAAGGCGCCTTCTGCTGGGCAAGAAGGCGCGTCCGCGCGTTCAGCGCGTCGTCGGTGAGGTCCAGATTGAGAAACCCGGGGCCGGCGATCTCGACCGTGCTGAAAAGCGGCTCCGCTTTCAGGCGCGCCGCGATTTTTTCCGCAAGGAGGCGAGGATTGGACTTGGAAGCCTTCGCCGCCGCCAATGCGCCATTGCATTGATACGGGGCCAAGTCGGGCCGGTCGGAAGGCTGAACCGAACCGAAATTCTCCGATAGCCCTTCCGCAGCGAAGGCCCGGCCGGCAATGCGCGACAACTCGGCCGCGAGCGACGTCATGGCAGATAACGGCCCCGGGTCCTGTTGTATTCGATCTGGGCCGCCGTCATCTGAAAGCCCGCCAGCTGCTGGTAATTCCAGGGCAGCTTGCCGTTGGAGAGCACGACTTCGATATCGCCGGGCGCCTGCTTGACGATGGTGGTGGTGGCGCCGGGGGCGAAGCTGAACCGCAGGGTATAAAGACGCTTGGAAAAGATTTTAGAACCTTCATGCACCGCCACAAAATAGGGCACCGAATAGCTGGCCGCCTCCTTGGTCGGCGCGCGGGTGGCGCGGAAGGTCAACTCCAGCGAGGCTTGAACGGTGCTGGCGCGGCTTTTCAAGGTGCAATCGCCCACCGCATTGATCAGCGAAACGGTGTAGAGCTCATTGGCCAGATCTGGCGTGGTGCCGGGGCGAAAGATGGTGACGCTCTGGGTGTCGGCCAGGATGGCCGGCACCGGGCAGACGATGATCTTCTGGCTGCAGCCCAGCAGCAGCAGCAAGGCGCCCAACGGGGCCAGGCGAGACAGGCGGGGATACATTCGACGCGGCACTTTCCTTGGGCCCCAAAAGACGGTGGCGCTTGACTTTTGCCCGCCTGCTGCCCGACTTGTCGCGAGCCTGCCAATTGGGGCGGCGGACCATAGCCAAGCAGACACCGGATGGAAAGCACAGAACCCGAAAAAAGCCAAGCCTATCGCGGTTTTAAGGCGGAGGCCTGAGCGGCAATGGCTGTCTATACCGAGGTCAATTTTGAAGAGCTTGAGCGCCTTTTGGAGCAGTATGACATCGGCATGCCCTTGTCCTTCAAGGGTATCGCCGAGGGCATCGAGAACTCCAATTTCTATCTGCAGACCGACCGCGGCGCCTTCATCCTGACGTTGTACGAAAAGCGCGTCGCGGCGCAGGACCTGCCTTTTTTCCTGGGCCTGATGGAGCATCTGGCCCAGCATGGCGTGCATTGCCCCCTGCCGGTCAAAACCCGCGACGGGCGCTTGGTGGTGAATCTCAATCGGCGCAATGCCGCTATCGTCACCTTCCTCACCGGCATCGCCTTGCGCCGGCCGGACGCCGCCCATTGCGCCGCCGGCGGCGCGGCACTGGCGGGATTGCACCAGGCGGGCCAAGGATTCGCGCTCAAGCGACCCAATGCTTTGGGTCCGGATGGATGGAAACCCCTGGCGGAATCCATCCATGGCGCGGACGCCATCGAGGATGGGCTGACCGCGCTGATCAACAACGCCTTGAACGATCTGGTCCCCGCTTGGCCCAGCGGACTACCACAAGGCGTGATCCATGCTGATTTGTTTCCCGACAATGTGCTGTTCGTGGGCAATGCGGTGGGTGGGGTGATCGACTTCTATTTCGCCTGCAATGATTTCTTTGCCTATGACCTGGCGGTGATGCTCAACAGCTGGTGCTTTGAGTTGGACGGCAGCTACAACATCACCAAGGGCCAAGCGATGATCCAAGCCTATAAGGCGATCCGTCCTTTGAACGATCACGAAGCCGAGGCCCTGCCCATGCTGATGCGCGGCGCGGCGCTGCGCTTTTTGCTGACGCGCACCTATGATTGGCTCAACCCCGATCCCACGGCCTTGGTGCGGCCCAAGGACCCGCGGGAATATTCCAAGAAACTGCGCTTTCACAACAAGGTGAAGCACGCACGGGAATATGGGTTGTGACAATCGATCCGGAGCGACGGCCCAGCGAAGCGTTAGGCCGCGCGACCATTGAAATATTTACGGATGGCGCCTGTTCGGGAAATCCCGGCCCCGGCGGCTGGGCGGCGATCCTGCGCGAGCGCCATCATGAAAAGGAATTGAGCGGCGGCGAGAAAGCCACCACCAACAACCGCATGGAATTGACGGCAGTGATCGAAGGTTTGAAGGCGCTGAAAAAAACCAGCGCCGTCACCATCCATACTGACTCCCGTTATGTGATGGACGGGGCGTCAAAATGGATACTGAACTGGAAGAAAAAAGGCTGGAAGACCGCTGACAAGAAGCCGGTGAAGAACGAGGATTTGTGGCGGGCGCTGGATACGGAAATGGCCCGCCACACCATTCACTGGATTTGGGTGGCGGGCCATTCCGGTCATCCGGAAAATGAGCGTGCCGATCAGTTAGCGCGGGATGCGATCCCCGACCGTTAAATTTTTCTCCATGGCCGGCCTCCAAGCCCGCCATCCAGGACAACTCCGCTATTGAGTCATATGACTCTGGATGGCCGGGGCAAGCCCGGCCATGGTGAGTTAAGGTGAGATCGAGTCAGGTCAACTGGCTGTTATTCAGCATGTATGCCGCGCTCGAAACCTCGAACGCGCCCGGCTCTTCGACATTGATGGCCTTCACCACGCCATTGTCCACGACCATCGAATAGCGCTGGCTGCGCTTGCCCATGCCGAACTTGCTGGCGTCAAACTCCAGGCCCAGGGCGCGGGTGAATTCGCCATTGCCGTCCGCCAGCATATGCACCTTGCCGTCCGCCTTTTGATCCTTACCCCAGGCGCCCATCACAAAGGCGTCATTGACCGAAACGCAGGCGATGGCGTCCACGCCCTTGCCCTTCAGCGCGTTATAATTGTCGACAAAGCCCGGCACATGCTTGGCCGAACAGGTGGGGGTATAGGCGCCCGGAAGGGCGAACAGCGCCACCTTCTTGCCGGCAAAAAAACTGTCGGTGCTGACGGGCATGGGCTTGCCGTCCTGCATCTCCATCAGGGTGGCGGAAGGGATTTTGTCGCCGACTTGAATTGTCATGAGAGTCTCCGTTGGGATTGTTAGCCGAGTTGCGGGCCAGCCGTGATGTTATAATGCCTTGCGATGTAATCCAGTGCCGCGGCGCCGTCGAGGGCGGGCGAAAAATAATAGCCCTGGCCGAATTCACAGCCGATTTTGGCCAGGAACTGGGCGTCAGCCTCGCTTTCCACCCCTTCGGCCACCACCGCGCGCTTGAGTTCATGGGCCATGTTGACAATGCCGGACAACACCACCTCGCCGCCATTGTCCATGTCAGCGCCGGTATGGCGGGCCAGAAAGCTCTTATCGATCTTCACCGTGTCCGCCGGCAGGGTGCGAAATTCGCTCAACGTGCTGGCGCCGGTCCCGAAATCGTCGATGGACAGGCCGGCGCCCGCCTCGCGGATACGCGCCATGATCTGGGGCACCTTTGCATCCGCCGCAATGGCGCTTTCGGTGATTTCCAGGTTCAAAGTGCCCGGCGCAATGCCGCTGCCGCTCAGAATGGTCTTCAGCAAAGGCTCAAATCCCGCATCCTTGAGTTGGCGGCGGGAGACATTGACACTGACAAACAAGGGCGGCTTGAGCGGGAAATAACGCTGCCAATGCGCCAGGTCGGTGGCGGCGCGCTCCAAGGCGAACCGGCCCAGCGCCACGATCAAGCCGGTTTCTTCGGAATGGGCGATGAAATCGCCCGGCGCGATCAAACCCTTGACGGGATGACGCCAACGCAGCAGCGCCTCGAAGCCCGCCACGCTGCGGTCCGTCAGGCGGACGATGGGTTGGTAGAAGACATCCAATTGGTCACCGGCCAGGGCGCCGCGCAACGCACTCTCCAGCGCCACGCTGTCACCAGGCGCCATGGTTTCAAGCTCGGCGGAATAGAGACGCGCGCATCCTCCGCCCTGCCGCTTGGCGGAGAGCAGCGCCAGTTCCGCATTCTTGATCAAGGCAAAGGGATCCTCGCTTTGCGAGCCGATCACCAGCCCGACGCTGCAGGGCGCGAACACCTCGCGGCTTTCGATGCGATAGGGGCGGCTGCAAACATCCACCAAGGCATTGCCGATGGCTTGCGGTCCCCGTTTGGGATCGGAAAAAAGGAAGGCGAAACTGTCGCCGCCCACCCGGAAAAGCTGCGCCGTCTCGCTTAACCCGCCAAGGCGCTCTGCCAACATTTTCAGAATAGTGTCGGCGCCTTTATCGCCCAGGCTGGCATGAATGGCCTTGAACCGGTCCACATCCAAGAGGGCAAACACCGTGACGGCGAAATTTGCGCCCAGTCCGTCCAGCGTTTCCATCAGCGCCACGCGGTTGCCCAGCCCCGTCAGAGGGTCGCGCGGCACCGCTGCTTCCCGAAGCCTTTCGGTTTGTGCCATCATGGCGGCATATTCCGCCTCCTTGCGCTGGGTGATGTCGGAGATCAGACCCAGGCAATCGGAGGGCACATCCTGTTCACTAACGATGCTGGCCCGCAATTCCAGCCAGCGATAGGGCGCGTTGCCGGCGCGGGCCCGAAATTCCAGCCGGAACGCCAAGCCTGGACGATGGCGATAGTCCTCCATCGCCTGGGTATAGACCTCGCGATCGTCAGGATGGACAAGTCCCACCCAATTCTCATGCGGCAGAGGCGTTTCATGAACGGACAGTCCCACCATCTGGGCGGCCTCCACCGAGAGCGTCAGCAGCCCGGCGCGAAAATCCAGATCGAACACGCCTTGATGCGCGGCGCCGATGGCTGCCCGAGCCAAGCTGTTGAACGGCGCATTGGGATCGTGGAGCGCTTGCGGCGCGTCGGGCGCCTGGTCCTGCAGCAATCTGGCGGCATAAGACCCGTGCAAAAACGGCAACACCGCGATTTCTTCCGAGGCGATGACCGACAGCGCCAAAAGGATGGCGCCCGCGGCGGCAAAGCCGCCCGTCGCCGCCGGGCCGGTCAGATTTTCGCCCAACCCGCCGATCGCCATCACAGCGGCAGCCAACGCCACCAACGCAAAGGCCGCGGCGCTGGGCGCGATCACTTGTGCCGCCTTGTGACCATGGCGGCCGCAATAGACCAGATAGACGGCAACGGCCAGGCTGCCTGCCACGATCGCGATATCGGTCAGCAGCGTCGCCCCCGGCACGCCCAGATAGGCAAGCCCGCCCAAAATTATCAGTCCATAAATGGCGCGATGAAACAGCTTCTCCCGCTTGGGCCAAATCTCGCGCACCGGAATGATGGCGTTGGCCAGGCGGGCGCCGGCTGCGAGCGCCAAAGCCGTCAGGCCGGCCGACAGTCCATAAGGTCCGCCGATGCGCGTGGCGATACTCGCATCGAACATGCCGGTGCCCGACAGCCAACTGAACAACAACAACAGCAAGGTCAGCGCCACCCAGCGCGGCGCAGCATGACCGATCAGAACCGCAAGACCACCGGTGATCAAGGCCGCCGCGGCGATTAAAGTGCCGACGGCGGTGATGAAAATTGCCAACTGCCGATTGTGCGAGGAGAGCGCCGGTTCGGTCCAGGCCTGCAAAGCAGGCGGCGTATCGGCCGAACCGACGCGCACCGCGAGCCCCACGGTGGAAACCGGCGGCACGATCACCCGCCAGGCGCGGCGGCCATAGGCGGAGGCGGTTTCCACCACCGTTCCGGAATCCGAACTGGCCACCGCCAGGATCGCAGGGCGGCTGCGGCGCGGCAGCAAGGACAGTGCGGCCCGCGGCGGCTGGCCTGCCAAGAGTACGCGCGTGGCAGGACGGACCGTGTCGTTGCGGACTTGGATGATGTACCAAGACGATCCGTCGGGCTCGACGCCCCCGCCCGGCGCGCGATAGGGCGCCAGGAAGGATTTGATATCCAGCACATTGTCGGTCTTGCCGAAATTGACCTGATTGGCCTTGTTTTGATTGGCTTGGTCTTGCGCGCGCGCCGGCTGCGCCATGGCAGGAAGCGCCCCGCACAAGACCCCGCACATCGCCAAGACCAGCGCGAAACATATCAAGGCGATGCGGCGAAATCCGTGCATGTGTCTCTGTCGCCGTAAAGCGGTTTAGCCTAGCTGGGCTTCTTCCTTGAGCAAAGCAAATAGGAGGTGATCCGCCCATTCGCCATTGATCAAGAGATAGCGCCGGGCCAAGCCTTCCT
>DATEEB010000279.1:0-5938 GCA_035281345.1 Rhizomicrobium sp.
AGAGTGCGCCGCGCCCTCAATCTGGTCTATGACCGCGAGGCGGTGGCGCAGAAAGTCATGAAGCTGGGCGAAGCCCCCGCCTATTCCTATGTACCGCCCACCCTGGAAAGCTATCGCAGCGGCCCGCAGCAGGATTTCAAAGCCCTGCCCTATCCGGCGCGGCTGACAGAGGCCAAAAGGCTGATGCAGGAGGCGGGTTTTGGCCCCTTCAACAAACTCACGCTGACCTACGCCACCACCAGCACGCCCGACAGCAAAAGACTGGCGGCGGTGTTTCAGGCCATGACGCGGCAAATCCACATCAAGCTGGAGATCGTGACGTCGGATTTTCCGCTGTTGCTGCGCGCCCTGCGTCAGGGCCAATACCAATTGGGTTATGCCAATTGGCTGGCCGACTATGACGACGCCACAAGTTTTTTGGATCTGCTGCGGTCGGACAATCCCAGAAATTATGCCGGCTACAGAAACGCCAAATTCGACGCGGCCATGACGGCGGCCGATCGCGAGCCCGATCCCGCGCGCCGCACGCGCCTGTTACAGACGGCGGAACACATCGTACTGGCCGACATGCCCTGGTTGCCGATCCGTTTTGTGTCGCAAACCGAGGCGGTTGGCCCGCGGGTGGGCGGGTATGCGCCCAACAGCCGTCTGTTCCATGCCAGCCGCTGGCTTTGGATAAAGTGAGCCATGCCGCATCCGCAGCAAAAGGAGCGGCCGGATGGGCGGCAATTTTGCTGGAATTTTCGCGGCAATAGCGGTCTTATCGTGGGAAACCCGGCCTGCTGAGCGATTCAGGTAAGAACCGGGACCAAGGGAGCCATGGCAAAAATTCTTCCCAAAAAAGACGTTGTCATCATGGGGCTGGGCTGGACCGGCGCCATCCTGGCACAGGAGTTGACCCAAGCGGGCTTGCGCGTTGTGGCCATCGAGCGGGGTCCGTGGCGCGACACCGCCACCGATTTCAACATCGCCTATATGCAGGACGAGTTGCGCTACGCCATCCGCAAGGACTTGTTCCTCAAGCCGAGCGTCGAAGCCATGACCATGCGCAACGACATCACCCAGACCGCGCTGCCGATGCGCGATTACGGCTCCTTCCTGCCGGGCGACGGCGTGGGCGGGGCAGGTGTGCACTGGAACGGCGTCACCTGGCGCTACTATCCCAGCGATTTTGAATGCAAGAGCCATCATATCAAGCGTTACGGCGCCAAAAAGATCGCCGATTTGCAGCTCCAGGACTGGGGCGTCACCTTTGACGAGATCGAGCATTGCTACGACCGCTTCGAATATCTTTGCGGCGTTTCCGGCAAGGCCGGCGTGATCAAGGGCAAAATCCAGCCCGGCGGCAATCCCTTTGAAGGCTCGCGGTCGCGCGAATATCCCAATCCGCCGCTCAGAATGCCTTATTCGTCCACCCTGATGGCGCAAGCGGCGCGGAGTTTGGGGCTCCACCCCTTCCCCGCGCCCTCGTCCAACCTTTCCCGCGCCTATGTCAATCCCTTGGGCATCGCGATGGGAGAATGCACCTATTGCGGTTTCTGCGAGCGTTTCGGCTGCGGCAACTATTCCAAAGCCAGCCCGCAAACCACCATCCTGCCGGTGCTGATGAAGAATCCGAATTTCGAGGTTCGCACTCAATGCGAAGTGATGAAGATCAATCTTCACAGGGACGGTAAAACCGCCCGCAGCCTGACCTATATCGATGCGGCGGGCGGCGAATATGAACAGCCGGCGGATATCGTCATTCTCTGCGGCTACGGCTTGATGAATGTGCGCATGATGCTGCTGTCCAAGATCGGCACGCAGTACGATCCCAAGACCGGAAAAGGCACGGTGGGACGCAATTATTGCTACCAGACCGGCGGCGGCGGCGCCCAGCTGATCTTCGACGACAAAAGATTCAATCCCTTCGTCGGCGCCGGGGCGCTCAACATGTCGCTGCACGATTTCAACGCCGACGCTTTCGACCATTCCGATCTGGATTTCGTGGGCGGCGCGCTCATCGGCACGGGCCAAAGCAATGGCAGACCGATCAGCAATCGTCCCACCCCGCCGGGAACGCCGCGCTGGGGTTCGCAATGGAAAAAAGCCACCGCCGAAACCTATGGCCGGGTGATGGGCGTGGGCGGATCGGGGTCAAGCTATCCCATTCGCGGCAATTATCTGGATCTTGATCCGACCTATACCGACCGGCACGGCCGGCCATTGCTGCGCATCACCTTCGACTTTCCCGACAACGATATCCGCATGCAGCAATGGGTCAGCAAACAGGTCGAGAAGGTCGCGCGCGCGCTCAATCCCAAGATTCTCACCATGGCAAGCGTGCGCAAGGACTGGAATTCGGTGCCTTACCAGAGCACCCACAATACAGGCGGCGCGGTGATGGGCACCGATCCCGCCACCAGCGCGGTGAACAAATATCTGCAAAGCTGGGATGTCTCCAACCTGTTTGTGGTGGGCGCTTCGGCTTTTCCGCAGAACGCCGCCCAGAATCCCACCGGCACCGTGGGCATGCTGGCCTACTGGGCGGCGGAAGCGATCCGCGACCGCTATATGAAGAGTCCCGGCCGGCTGATGTAGGACATAGTGCCGATCGGATGGTGACCCCGGGGGGACTCGAACCACCGGCCTACGGTTTAGGAAACCGCCGCTCTATCCTGCTGAGCTACGGGGTCACGAGCCTGTTTTGCAACATTTGCGGGGGCAAGACCAGCCTTTCAGGACCTTCAGGCAGGCCCGCTTCCCGTCCGTTTTCGGGATGCGAAGGGCCTATGGCCAGGAATCCTGGCGCGGGGTAAGAGTCGTGCGTTCCCAGCACGGACCATCCCATGCCCCTCTATCGCGCGCCGGTCGAAGACTTCCGCTTTCTCTTTCATGACGTGTTGGAGCTGGAAAAGCACCGCGACCTGCCCGGCTTCGCCGATCTGTCGCCGGACTTGATCGATGACATTCTCTCCAATGCGGGCAAATTTTGCGAAGAAGTGCTGCAGCCCCTGAACCAATCCGGTGACGAGGAAGGCTGCCATTTCGAGAACGGCACCGTCCGTACGCCCAAGGGGTTCAAAGAGGCCTACAAGGCCTATAGCGAAGCGGGCTGGGGCGGATTGGGCGCGCCGGAAAGCGCGGGCGGCGCCGGCATGCCGCCGATCCTCACCATGGCGGTCAGCGAAATGGGCATGAGCGCCAACCAGTCGCTGGCCATGTATCCCATGCTGACGGCCGGCGCCTATGGCGCGCTGCTGGCGACCGGGCCTGATTGGATGAAGCAGCATATCGCACCCAAAATGGTGTCGGGTGAATGGGCCGGAACCATGTGCTTGACCGAGCCGGGCTGCGGCACCGACCTGCGGCTGATGAAGACCAAGGCGGTGGAGCAGCCCGACGGCACTTATAAAATGACCGGCACCAAGATTTTCATCTCGGGCGGCGACCAGGACCTGACCTCCAACATCATCCATTTGGTGATCGCCAAGATTCCCGACGAGAAGGGCCAGATTCACGACGATCTTTCGACGGTGAATTTTTTCATGGTGCCCAAATTCATCGTCCAGGAAGACGGCGCGGTGGGGGCGCGCAATCCCGTCAACACCGGCGGCATCGAGCACAAGATGGGCATCAAGGGCCAGGCCACCTGTGTGCTGAATTTCGACGACGCCATCGCCTGGCGGCTGGGTCCTAAGCCGGTACCTCCCAAGCCGGGCGAGAAACGCTCCACCAGCGCCGGGATGGCGGGCATGTTCGGGATGATGAACGCGGCGCGGCTGGGCGTGGGCATCCAAGGCATCGGATTGGGCGAAGTCGCCTATCAGAACGGCTATGCTTACGCCCATGAACGCCGGGTGGGACGCGCGCTCACGGGCGCGAAGGAGCCCGACAAGCCCGCCGATCTGGAAATCGTCCATCCCGACGTCAAGCGCATGCTGCTGCAGGCGCGCGCCGCCACCGAAGGCCTGCGGGCGCTGGCGGCTTGGACGACCTTGAACCTTTCCATCGCCCAGTCCTCGCGCCCTGAAGCGCCGACCGCGCGGCTGCTGGAAGATCTGATGACGCCGGTGATCAAGTCCTTCGGCACCGATATGGGTTTCGAGGCCGCCAATCTGGGTATGCAATGCTATGGCGGCCACGGCTATATCCGCGACAATGGCGTGGAACAGTTTGTCCGCGATGCCCGCATCAACATGACCTATGAAGGCGCCAATGGCGTGCAGGCGATGGACCTGGTGGGCCGCAAGCTGGGACGCAAGGGCGGCGCCGCGCCCATGGCCTTGTTCGGGCTTCTGACCGGCTGGATCGCCGAACAGGAAAAAGACCAAGCGATGACGCCATTCGTGGCGGGGGTGAAACGCGGCACCGAGGCGTTGCAAGCCGCCACACTGTGGCTGGCCGCCAATGGCCTGAAAAATCCCAACGATGCGGGCGCCGGCGCTTCCGACTATCTGCGCCTGATGGGCATCACCATGGTGGCCCTGATGTGGGGCATGATGGCGAAAGTGTCGCTGGGCAAGGACGGCAAATTCCACAAGGACAAGCTGATGTGCGCCCGCTATTGGATGGAGCGCATGGTGCCGGAATGCCCCATGCTGCTGGAACGCATTCAGGCCGGCAGCGGCGTCATCATGGAGCTGGAGTGAAGCGCCGGGATGCCAGGACGGCGAAGGATAGCTGAGCATGTCCAGTCCCGGTCCTTGGGGCCAGCCGCCAAAACGCAAAACCCCGCGTCTGGGCCTGTATCTCTGGTTGGGGGCGCTGGCACTGATCGGCGTGGCCGTTCTGTTGCTGGACCGGCTGTTTCCCACCGGCGACTCGCCCTGGGGCGATCCCGCTCTGGTGCGCACCGTGGGTTTTCTGGCCCTGGTTTCCAGCAGTCTGTTGTTCGTGCGCGAATTTAAGTTCAAGCAGACGGCGCGCAATGTGCTGGGTTGGGTGGCGGTGGGCGCGGTGCTGATCATCGGCTTTTCCTTTCAGGAGGAATTGCGCGCCTTCGGCCTTAGGCTGCGGTCAAACCTGATGCCCGGCTATGCGGTGGAAACGGGACTGCGCGAACTCACGCTGTCCGAAGGCGAAGGCGGCCACTACAATGTCTATGGCACGGTCAACGGAACACGCATCGCCTTTCTGATCGACACCGGCGCCACCGACATTGTGCTGGACCCGGCGGACGCCAAGCGGGCGGGCATCGATCTTAGCAATTTGAAATTCGACCGGCCTTTCGGCTCAGCGAACGGCATCGGCTATGGCGCAAAAACAACAGTGGAAAATTTGTCCGTCGGCCCCATCGTGCTGACCAATGTCGAGGTTTCCATCAACAATGCCCGGATGGGCTCCTCGCTGCTGGGCATGGCATTCCTCAAGCGCCTGAAATCCTTTAGCGTCAGCGGCCAAAAATTGACCCTGCATTATTAGGAGGCCCGATGCCCGCACCCGGCTATTTCGAAATCCATGCCGACGACCTTGCGCGCGCGCGCAAATTCTATGGCGCGGTGTTCGGCTGGAGCTTTACCGAATTTCACGGCAGCGATACCGAATATTGGCGCATCGAGACCCACGAGCCCGGCGCCATGATGGGCGGCCTGCTGGCGCGGCCGGGAACCTGTGTGCCCGGTCAGGCGCCCAACGCCTATGTGGTGACGTTGTCGGTTTCTTCGGTGGATACCTATCTCAGCAAAGCGGTTGATGCGGGTGCCAAGGTCGCGCTGCCCAAATGGGCCATTCCGGGGGTCGGCTGGCAGGCCTATCTGATCGACACCGAGAAGAACATCTTCGGCCTGCACCAACGCGACGCCGCCGCCAAGTGACGGTCCTTGTTTGGAGTCGTTTCGGATTGAGATGATGCGGATGCTTCCCTCATCCTCACCATGGCCGGCCTTCGAGCCGGCCATCCAGAGCCGCAAACACGATATTTGTTACCCTGGATGGGCGGGTCGAGCCCGCCCATGGT
>DATEEB010000280.1:0-2905 GCA_035281345.1 Rhizomicrobium sp.
CCTGTTTACCGCTTGTTTGCCATGTCCCGACAGAGTTCTCCTGCATGCGTCAGTGTTGCGATGCAAAGCCCACATTTTACGCGTCTTTAAGACATCCCGCCTAGTCTGGCTTTAACAACAGGTGGGCCTCGCGAAAAAGCGAGGAAAAGACAGATGACGGCAATGGCCAAACCGCAAGCCGCAGCGGCGCTGAGCAGCGTCCCCTCGGTTCGCAAGCATTATCTCGAAGCTCTCAATCTTGTGGAGCGGCTACATCGCCAGCTGCTCGACGTGATCAAGGATGAGTTGGATCGCCGCGACGAGCGCGAGATCAACTCTGTCCAGGCGCTTCTTCTTTTCAATGTGGGCGATCAGGAATTGACGGCGGGCGAATTGCGCACCCGCGGCCACTATCTGGGCTCCAATGTCTCTTACAATCTCAAGAAGCTGGTGGAGGGCGGTTACATCCACCACGAACGTTCGGAATCCGATCGCCGCTCGGTGCTGGTGCGCCTGACCCGCAAGGGCGAAGTGGTGCGCGACATGTTACGCGAATTGTTCGACCGTCATCTGACCTCGCTGGAAGCGGTGGGCAATGTCAGCACCGACAATCTGGAAGGGCTCAATACCACCTTGAAGCGCCTGGAGCGTTTCTGGATCGATCAGGTCCGCTTCCGCCTCTAAGGCATGGGTCTTTTGACCACCGGGTTCGTCGCTCGTCGCTCACGTACGTTTTGTACGCATCGCTCCTCGCTCCTGCCCGGAGGCCAAAATCCCTCGTGCCTCCAATGCACATATGGCCGGCCTTCGCGCCGGCCATTTTATTTTTGCCGGTCCCGTATTGGCGGCCATGGCACAAAAGCGCTCACCCGGCGCCTGTATGCGTCGTAGCCGGGGCGGCGTTTTTCGATTCCTTCTTCCATCAGTGTCACGCCGGACACCTGCAGCAGCAGGAATGTGACCAGTAGCGGCGACAAGATCAGCCACCATTGATGGCTGGCGGCAAAACCGATGGCGAAAAATCCCCACCACAGCATCGCTTCGCCGAAATAATTGGGATGGCGCGACCAGCTCCACAAGCCGCGATCCATCACCTTGCCCTTGTTGGCCGGATCGGCGCGGAAGGCCGAAAGCTGAAAATCGGCCAGGGCCTCGAAAAGAAAAGCGCAAACCGCGATGGCGACGCCCAGATAGTCCAGCCAGCCCATCGGCACCTGGCTGTAGAGAACCGCCGCCGCCAAAGGTGCGGGGATGAACCAGATGAGAATCGCTTGCAACAAGAAAACCTGGAATAAGCTGACCCACCACCAGTTGCCGCCGAACCGGTTTCGCATGGTGGCATAACGGTGGTCCTCACCCTCCTGGGGGGATCGGCGGGCCCAGATATGGGCAGCCAGGCGAACCGCCCATAGATTCACCACGAAAAGCACGATGGATGTACGGGGTCCGCTGGCATGGCCCAGAGCAGCGGTGATATCCACCACGCCCGCGATTCCAAGGCCCCAGAACATATCCACGATGCTGACGTCGCGCCGTTTCAGCGACGCCAGCCACAGGATCACGGCCGCCGAAAGGACAAAGATCAGACCCCAGCTTGTGGGCGCGAAGGCTGGCAGCGCGAAAGGGAGGAAAGTCATGTGACAAATTGCATGGAATCAGGGACTTGGTTTCGGCTATGGTGCGCGGCGCGAGGGCCCCTGAAGGCAGAGTTCATGGCGTTTTCCTATCAGTCCCGTTTTCAGGACGCACTGGCCGCCCTGCGCCGTGAAGGCCGCTACCGGGTGTTCGCCGACATATTGCGCGAACGCGGTGCCTTTCCCCAAGCCTCTTATCGTCCCGGCCAACATACGAACGCCCAAGGCCGCCCGATCACGGTGTGGTGTTCCAACGATTATCTGAACATGGGCCAGCATCCCAAGGTGCTAGCGGCCATGCATGAGGCGGTGGATGCGGTGGGCGCCGGGTCGGGCGGCACCCGCAATATTTCCGGCACCACCCACTATCATGTGGAGCTGGAGCGTGAATTGGCCGACTTGCACGGCAAGGACGCGGCGCTGCTGTTCACCAGCGGTTTTGTCTCCAACGACGCCACCTTGAGCACCCTGTCCAAGGTGTTGCCGGGCTTGATCATTTTCTCCGACGAACTCAACCACGCCTCGATGATCGAAGGCATCCGCCATGGCGGTACGCCCAAATATGTTTTCCGCCACAACGATATGGCGCATCTGGAAGAATTGCTGGCGGCGGCCAATCCGGCGGCGCCCAAGCTGATCGCCTTTGAAAGCGTCTATTCCATGGAGGGCGAATTCTCGCCCACCGCCGCCATCTGCGATCTGGCGCAGAAATATGGCGCCCTGACCTATATCGATGAAGTTCACAGCGTGGGCATGTACGGCCCGCGCGGGGCAGGGGTGGCCGCGCGTGACGGCACCATGCACCGTATCGACATTATCGAAGGCACCCTGGCCAAGGCCTTTGGCGTAATGGGCGGTTATATCGCCGCCAGCGCCGAGCTGGTGGATTGCATCCGCAGCTTCGCGCCGGGGTTTATCTTCACAACGTCCTTGGCTCCCGCCGTCGCGGCCGGTGTGCTGGCTTCCATCCGGCATCTCAAATCGTCGGATGTGGAGCGCGAGGCGCTGGCCGAACGCGCCGCCACCTTGAAGAAGAAATTCGCCGCCGCCGGGCTGCCCTTGATGGAAAGCCATAGCCATATCGTGCCCTTGATGGTGGGCGATGCGGTTCTGTGCAAGGCGGTGTCGGACTCGCTGCTCAACGACCATGACATCTATGTCCAGCCGATCAACTATCCCACCGTGCCGCGCGGCACCGAGCGGCTGCGCTTTACGCCAAGCCCGGCGCATACCGATGCCATGATGGATGCGTTGGTCGCGTCTGTGGTGATCGTGTGGGACACCCACAAGAT
>DATEEB010000281.1:0-4270 GCA_035281345.1 Rhizomicrobium sp.
CTCTTGATCGGGATCAGGGCTTGGTCGTGATACATGCACAGTGCGGCGTCGTAAGCCGTGCGCGCCTCCTCATGAAACATTGTGTCGGCCGAGAGCGGCCCGCGGACATGAAAGCCCCGCGCCGCTAGAGCGGCAACGGCGGGAGCGATCGCCGCGGCGTCCTCCGCGCCCAGCATGCCGTCTTCGCCCGCATGGGGATTGAGCCCCGCCACCGCCAGGCGCGGATTGCGGATGCCAAAATCGCGGCGCAAGGCGGTGAGAATGATCTCGCTTGTCTCGAACACCGCCTGCTTGGTGACGTGTTTGGGCACATCCGCAATCGGCAGGTGAATGGTCAAAGGCACCACCCTGAGTTTCTCGCTGGCGAGCATCATCACCGCCCGGCGCGCGGCCGTGAGATGGGCAAGGAATTCGGTGTGACCGGGAAAGGCAAAGCCAGCCGCATTCAGCACCGCCTTATGGATGGGCGCGGTGACCATGGCGGCGGCCTCATCCTCAAGACAGGCCTGCGCCGCGATCTCGATCGCTTGCGTGACGGCGGCGGCATTGGCGGGGTCGGGCTGCCCCGGCGTGACGGTGACGCGCGAGGAGGTGGGAATCAAACAATCCCGCTGCGCGGAAAAAATCCCGGCATCGCCGACCAATTTCAGGGCACGATGTCCGATTTTGCCGCCGAAATGCGCGAAGGCGGCCAGCGCGAGTTCCGGCCCGACGCCGGCGGGTTCGCCCATGGTTATGAGGATGGGGCTGTCGGCGCTCACCGCTTGGCCGCGCGGGCTTGGCGATCAGCGCGGTTTTTCGATGATCCGCTTTCAGCGGATGAGGGCATCAGGCTTGCTGTCATCGCGCACCTGAATGTTGGAGCCGCGCTTCAGGTCGCGCAGATAACGCCGTGCCAGCGCGGCGATCTGGCTCTGAAACAGCTGATCCTCGACTTGCTGGCGAGTCGGCATCACATAGGCGGTCTTGATTTCCACCCGCTTGTCGCAACGGCCGATCAATTCGATGCCGGCGTCGGACGCAAAGGGTTCCGCAGCCTCGCCCGGCCGCGACGTTTTCATCGCTTCCTGAATCTGCGGGCTGAGATCGGCCAATTTGACCTCGCCCAGGTCCATATAGACCGTTCCGGTCATCTTCTGGTGCAGGTCCTCCAACTGCGCGCAGCCCATATAGCGTTGCTGAATCTGGTTGGCGACCCGAAGGATCTGCTCCAACTGCGCCTTGGGGCTGCGCGGATCGACCGGAAACAGCAGGCGCGCCAAGTGCAAGGTTCCCGCCGGGTTGGTGACCCCGATAGGGGCCTCCTCAATTTTGGTGCCCAAAGGCTCCTGCCGCTCGCGCAATGCCAGAACGTAATAGCCGCCGGTGGAGCGGATAGGGTCGGAAAGGCCGCCCACTTCCATCTTGGCCAGCGCGGCGTTCAATTCCGGCGCCAATTGGCCGTCGTTGATCCAGCCCATGTCGCCGCCCGTGGCGGCGGAAGGATGTTGGCTGAATTGCCGCGCCACCATGCCAAAGCTCGCGCCCTGCCGCAGCTGGTTGTGAACTTCCTCGGCATCCTTTTTCACCTTGGCGTCCAACTCGGGACTGTCCACCGGAAGGAAGATCTCCAACACCCGGTAATGCGGCTTGTTGGCGCTTTCGGCGTGGCGCGCCAATTCCTCATCCACCATCTGCGGCGTGATGTTGATGCGGTCGCCATATTCGTCCTGCACCGCTTTCTGCCAGGCGATGGAGGCGGTGATCTGCGCGCGCAGCGCTTCCTCGCTGGCGCCCGCATTGGCCAGGTTCTGCCGCAGCTGCTGAATGTTGAAGCGATACTCCTGCATCATGGCGTTGATGCGCTTGTCAACTTCCACCGGGCTGACGGTGATCTTCTTTTTCACCGCTTCCTGAAGTTGGACCTTTTCGCTTTCCAGCATTTCCAGAATCTGACCGCGCATGCGGGTCTTTTGCTCCGGCGTCAATTGCTGGGTGATTCCGTTGAGCGCCATATAGAGCGCCATGCGCTGACGCAGTTCGAAATCGGAAATCGATTCGTCGTTCACCGTGGCGACGATGGAATTGGAATCGTTGGGGTTCTTGTCGCTGACGGCGTCGATCACCCCGGCGGCATTGTTCTTGGCTTCCTGCACCGCAGGCGCGTCTTGGGCGGATGGGGATGTCTCACCGGCCGGGGCTGCGGCTTCTGCGGCCGCAGCCGGCGCGGGGTCCATATCCTTGGCCGAGTTTGCCGGAACCGCGGCCGGGGAGGCCGTTGTTTGAGGAACGATGGCGGCTTGCCGGACTTCAGATTTGAGCTGCGGCACCGCCGGCATCGGCCTGAGGTCTGCCGCCTGCGCCACGATCACGGCATTGGCGGCCGTCAGGACGGCGGCGCCCAGCAAGAGGGTGGTGGCAATTCGCATCTTCAAATTTGATCTTCGGCCATAGCAAAGGGCGTATCCACGACGCACCGCCGCGCCCCCTAACCCGCTGCCAAAATACGGGTTTTTACGCTGCGATCAAGCACTGGCCGACGCCGGCGCGCCGGCAAAAAGGCAGGATTTCCGCCCTTTTCCCCTTTTAAGGATGAGTCAGCGCGAATACGTCCCTCGGGAACAGGCTGAAGGGTTGAATCGGATTGTCCCCGGTCTTGAGGTTGAAGCGCAGGATCACCGAGGTAGATGGGGGCACGCCCAGCACGACGTCCGAGGTGTATTTGCGCCGGTAGGCCAGCGATATGGCCAAGCATTCATCTTCATAGCCCAGGCCGTATTCGGTGTTGAGGAACTGATCGTTGTTCAGATCGCGCTGGGCGGCAGCGAACACTTGCCAGTTGCGCCAGATATTGATGTCGGCCTGAACATTGACTTCCTCGCGGCTGGGCAGCCCCAGGCTGGTGGCCGACTGCGGCAGGTGCACATAGCTCGCCTGGAACGAAGAGCGGTTGAAGGTGCTGGTGAGATAAATTTCGTGCCGGCGCACGGCACCGTTGCCGCGGTCGATGCCGACGCGGTCGGTCAGGTCGAAATGCGGAAACTTGATCGAAAAACTTCCCACCACATCGGACGCGGTGCCGCTATTGCCGGAAAAACTGGCGAACAAGGGATCGGGCTTGAGGCGGTAGGTCTGGCCGACCTGGGCTTCGACTTTGCCGCCTGGAAACAGGGCTTCCGCCATGACACCGACATTGGCGCGGTGGCCGCTTTCGATCAGGTCATAGCCGGGGACCTGGTTGAAACTGAAGACATTGTTGTCGTCGAACTCGAAGGATTGGGAGTCCTCGATCCGCAATCCGCGCGGATTGCCGCCATAGGGCTGGGCCACGAACTGGGCAATGGGCTGCAGGATATAGGAATAGCCGGAGCGGCTTTGCGCCAGGAACGGCCAGCGCCAATCCAGCGCCGCATAGGCGGTCCCGCGCTCCAAGCGGCTGGGGCTGCCCGGCGGCGTCCCGCCCGGATAGTCGAAATGATAGCTGTCGCCGCGCGCGTCCAGCACAAAGGTCCAGAGTTGGCCGTTGCCCAGCACAAAGGGCCGCCTCCAATTCACCTCGCCGGTAATGCGTTGATCGTTGCGCTGGCTGTCGCGGCCGATGGCGACGCCATTGAGATCGAAACGGAACGCGCCGCCCGCAACCTTGGTCACCGGAATATAGGAGAACTCCAGCTTCGGCAGGATGAAGGGGATATTGGCGGCGATGTCGGTGGAGCGCAGGCCTTGAAAATAGTAGCTCGAAAGCGCGAAGCGGGAGCGGCCGGGCGTACCTTCCAGGAAGATGTCGTTGACCAGCCGGTCCAGAAACGAGATGTCATAAAAACGCATATAGGCGCTGTTGCTGGTGGCCTGGACGTCGAAACCCACCCGCCAGTTTTTGCTCAAACTCTGGCGGCCCGAGCCGAAAATATGGCCGTAGGTCTGCGCGCCGGGACTGCCCGACAATCCGCCGTTGGGGTTGTAAGCGCCGCTGCCCTGAAACCACAGTCCGCCGCTGTTCCAGCGGTGACGATACTCCATCTCCAGCACCTCGCCGCCCAAGCTGGTGAACATCGGCGCCAGCGTCATGTCCTGGCTGGGCGAGAGCGCGAGATAAACCGGCAGGCGGGTGAAATACCCGACCTTGGTGGAATTGCCCGCTTCCGGCGTGAGAAGGCCGCTGGTGTAGCGCACCGTGGGATCGGGCACCGAAAGGGCCGGCGCCCAGAGCACGGGCACGCCTTTCACTTCGATGGTGGCGTTGTTGAAGCGGACCTTGTGCTTGGTTTGGTCATAGACCACCCGCTCGGCC
>DATEEB010000282.1:0-8545 GCA_035281345.1 Rhizomicrobium sp.
TGTTGCCGCGAAAATTCTGGGTCAAAACCCCCAGCGATATCCGTCCCGAAAAAATCCCGCTGGTGCCTTCCAGGGAGAATTGCGCCTGCCCCTGCCCCCGGCCCAGGCCGTCAAAGCCACGGACGAGCCCTGGGCTGTTGGTGGCATCCAGACTGAACCAAGCGGAAACGCCGCGCGCGGTTCCGGCCCGGCCCCGCGTCTGGATGCGTTGGACGGCCGCCGAAAGCGGCGCGGAAGCCGAGACATGCGCCGTCGAAAGGTCTTGCAGCAAAGACTGCCACGGCAAAGGCCATTGGGTGGTGACATTGTCCACCACACCCACGGCCTGAAGCAGTTCAATGTCGGCGCGTAGCTGGTTGTCCCCAACCTCGGCCCAGGGGGATGCAGCGGATGGCAAACCTGTCGCGGCCCATAGCAATAGGGCGCAGGCGGTTTTTCCGCCCCAATATCGACTCTGCATGAAACTCCAAAGCGCCCCCGCCCCGGGGAGATTACCGATTCCGCAAATGCGAACAAGCCTGCTTCTGTAAGAATTTTAAATGCTTGCAAGTAACGGCCCCTCAATCCTTGGCAGGAACGCAGGCTTGGCCCTTCTGCGTCAGGCGCATGCAAAACTCCGCCTGACTCCGATTAGCGCCCGGTTGGACCCGCAGACGGTAATAGCGGCCCTTGCCCGGCAGTTCGCCGATCACCACATGCGGGCTCAATCCGTCCAGCAAAGTGCCGGCCGCGGCTTTGGCCTTCATCCAGCCGGCTTGCGCTTCGGCTTCGCTGCGCCAAGCGCCCAATTGCACCTGCCGGGCTTCGCCGGTGGAGGCTTGGTCCAATGCGGGGCGCAACGTCAAGGCATTCACCGGCACGAGAGGCGATAGCGAAACGAGCGTTGCCGGTGGAGGATTTTGCGCGGGCGGCGGGCGGACATCTTTGACAGGATCGCCCGCCATCGTGCCGCTTTGGCCTGTTTGCGCCGGCCGGCTTTTTTCCGGAGGCGGACGCAAAATGATTCTTTCTTCCGAATTTGCCACGAACCCATCGGGCGGGCCGCCCAGGGCAATCAGGCGGTCCGTCGCCAGGATATAACCGGAATCCGCCGATACGGCCCTGGCATAGAATTCACGCGCGGCCAATTCGTCGTGGCGCGCTTCCGCAATCTGGCCCAAGCCATAGTAAGAATATTGGGATTTGCTGCCGGGGACCGAGAGGGCGGCCAGATAGTCGCGCCGCGCTTCCTTGAGCTTGTTTTGCCGGCGATAGATATTGGCGCGATTGTTGAGAGCGGTGGCCAGACCTTCGTTTCGCAGCGCGATGACCGCGCCATAATCGGCGAGCGCCTGGTTGAGCCGGCCCTGCCCGTCGCGCAGAAAACCGCGTTGCAGGAGCGCCGCCGCCTGTTCCGGCGGTGCCAAGCCTCCTGTCGCAAGCGCCTGGGTAAAGTCGTTCATGGCCGCGTCATAGGCGCCCAACAATTGCCGCGCCAATCCGCGATAGAGCAAAAGCAAGCCGCGCTGAGCCGGGCTCAAGCTCTCTTCACCAAGGGCGGAGTCGGCCAGGGTTACCGCTTCTTGCGCGTCGCCGCCGTCGAGCGCGGCCTCGGTTTCCGCCACGATCAGCTGGCCCGTTGCCGATCCCCATGCGGGACGCACAATGGCAAGGACCGCAACAAGGACCATCGTACCGATATGGCGTAAAGCCGCCTTGCCCATGGTTCCCGCCAAATGCCTGAAACTGGACAATAATGGCGGGCCTATGCCATGAAACAGGCCGTTTCAGAACCATCCCCTGGAAAACATCTCCGGAAAAAAGCATGTCCACCGCAAAACCCGTCCGCAAGGCAGTGTTTCCCGTCGCCGGCATGGGCACCCGATTCCTGCCCGCCACCAAGGCGATCCCCAAGGAAATGCTGCCGGTGGTGGACAAGCCGGTCATCCAATATGCGGTGGAAGAAGCCCGCGAGGCCGGGATCGAGCAGTTCGTCTTCATCACCGGCCGCGGCAAGCATGTCATCGCCGACCATTTCGACCATGCCTATGAGCTGGAATCCCTGCTGGAAGCCCGGGACAAGACCACCGAGCTGAACAGCCTGTTGGAAATGCTGCCCAAGACCGGCTCGGTTGGCATGATCCGCCAGCAGCAGCCTCTGGGGCTGGGCCATGCGGTATGGTGCGCCCGCCATTTCGTGGGCAACGAGCCCTTTGCGGTTTTGCTGCCCGACGATCTGATGGTGGGCAAGCCCGGCGCCCTCTCGCAGATGATCGCGTCCTACAATCAGGTGGGCGGGGGCATCATCGTGGCGGCGGAAGAAAAGCCCAAAAACGAGATCAAGCGCTATGGCGTGGTCGATCCGGGCGTCAGCAAAGGCAATGCGACCGAAGTCAAAGGCGTGGTGGAAAAGCCCGCGACCGGGACCGAGCCGTCCAATCTCTGCATCATCGGACGCTATATCCTGCAGCCGGAAATTTTCGGCATTCTGGACCGGCAGGAGCGCGGCGCCGGCAACGAAATCCAACTCACCGACGCCATGGCCCAGATGATCGGCAAGGCGCCCTTTCATGCCGTCAAAACCGACTGCGCCCGGTATGACTGCGGCGATAAGGTGGGTTTCCTGCACGCCAATATCGCGGTCGGCCTGTCGCGGCCCGATATCGCGCCGCAGCTGAACGCCATCCTCAAGGGCTTGGTGTGATAGCCGCCGGACGTTTCGCCGGTTGGCGTGCGCGGACGGTCAGGGCAGCGGTGAGCGGGACGCTGGCATTGCTGGCGGGGGCATGCAGCTCCGCAAGCTCCGGCAACACCAACTATTCCCAATTTTATCAGGTCCTGCGGCAAAGTTTTGCCGCCAGCATGGGCCGGGTGCGGGTAACCCGCGAACAGGCGGGCGCCATCCCTTATGCCACCATGGGTTACCGCCTGGACGGGGGAAACCAGGCGTTGCTGGTCCTGGGCACTGACAGCGGCGGCGAACTGCTCTGGACGTCCGCGGCGCGTGTGGTGATCGTCACGCGCGACGGCCGCATCGTCCGCACTATAGGCCTGGGTCACGACCGCGCCGCCCAAACGGCGCGCGACACGACCCGCCCCCCCTCTCCCGCTGCCGCGATCCGGGGATCTTTCACAACCACGCGGCTGGAGGACTTTCCCGAACTGGGTTTCTATGGCGTGCAAGTGTCTTGCCGGGCCCGCATGGCGGGACGGCAAACCATCAAGATTCTGGGACAGGCCATTGCCACCATTCGCGTGGATGAGGCCTGCGGCAGCCGCAAGCCGGACTGGTCCTTCACCGACACATTCTGGGTGGATGCCGACAATGGCCTGGTCTGGCGTTCCCTCCAGCATGTCCATCCCAATGGGGATGCGGTGGAAACAGAGATATTCAGGCCGCCGGCCTAAAGCGCAATCCGCCTTCAAGAAATCGGATCACGCTCTAGCGTTGCAGGCAAAAAAACGGGAGAGCCCAAGGGCTCTCCCGACAAACCATCCGGTTTTCGAATTCCGTTATGGGACAGTGGCGGTTGTGACCGTCGCCGTGGTGGTCGTGGTCGGGCCCGAACCATTGCCGCTGGCCGCAAGACCGATACCCAGACCGGCCAAACCAACGCCACCAATGATCAGGATCATGCTGCTGGTTTCCATCTGCGCTTTCTTCACGCCAGCCGGCTTACCCGCAGTCAACGCGGTTCCCGCAAATGCGTTGGTGATCAACAGGCTGGTAGCCAGGACAGTTGCACCGAAAATCCGCATCACATTCTCCATATAAAAGTTTTTAGGGCGTGAGGCCACTTCTACGCGGCCTCACGTAACTGTGTCAATTCATAAGGGGGCAAGGAAGTTTCAACCGAAACTGGAAGAATGTCACGGTGTTGCTGCGGCGCAACAATCGGTCCTCCTGGCAAACTGTCAGGCGTCGTAAATCTCTCCTAACCTTCAATTCTGCTAAGAAACGCCGGCCTTTCAAGAAAGCTCCCAGTCCATGTCCGTGATCCACCCCATCATCTTGTCTGGCGGCACCGGCTCGCGGCTGTGGCCCTTGTCCCGCAGTCTTTTTCCCAAGCAGTTGCTGGCCTTGGCCGGGGAACGCAGCCTCATCCAGGATACCGTGCTGCGGGCAAAGGGCAGCGGTTTTGCCGCCCCCCTGATCGTCTGCAACACCGAGCACCGCTTCCTGATCGCCGAGCAACTGCGCGAAGCCGCCGTCACGCCGGACGCCATCGTGCTGGAGCCCATAGGACGCAACACCGCACCCGCCGCCGCTGTGGCGGCTCTGATGGTGGCCGGGAAAGACCCTGACGGATTGATGCTTCTGATGCCCGCCGATCACATCGTACGCGACCGCACCGCCTTCTTGGAGGCCGTCACACGGGCGGCAGCCATGGCGGCACAAGATCACTTGGTGACCTTCGGCATCACGCCTGATTCGCCGGAGACCGGCTATGGCTATATCTGCCGCGGTGCGGCCCTTGCAGGCAACGGCTTCCAAGTCACCCGGTTTGTCGAGAAACCGGACGCGGCCACCGCCGCGCGCTATGTCGCTTCGGGCGCATATGACTGGAACAGCGGCATGTTCCTGTTCAAGGCAGCAGCGCTTTTGCGCGAACTCGAACGCCTCGAGCCGGAGCTGCTGGCCCATTGCCGCAATGCGTTGGAAAACGGAAAGAAGGATCTGGATTTTTTCCGCCTCGAGCAAACCGCCTTTTCCCAGGCCAAGGCCATCTCCATCGACTATGCTGTGATGGAGCGGACCGACAAGGCGGCGGTGGTACCGGTGGACATGGGTTGGAGCGATGTCGGCTCCTGGGAAGCCTTGTGGGCCGCCGCCAGCCGCGACGATGCCGGCAATGCCACCAAGGGCGATGTGCTCCATCATGGCGCGCGCAATTCCTATCTGCGCAGCGAAGGCCCGCTGGTGGCGGCGGTGGGGGTGGAAGACATCGTGGTGGTGGCGACCCAGGACGCGGTGCTGGTCAGCCACAAAAGCGCCTCGCAGGACGTGAAACGGATTGTCGAACAGTTGGAACGGTCAGGCCGCGAGCTGCACACCACCCACCGCAAGGTATACCGTCCCTGGGGCTCGTATGAGAGCATCGACAATGGCGACAAATTTCAGGTCAAGCACATCATTGTCAATCCCGGCGCCAAACTGTCGCTGCAGATGCACCACAAGCGCGCCGAGCACTGGATCGTCGTATCGGGCAAGGCGCAAGTCACCTGCGATGAGAAAGTGTTTGTGCTGAAGGAGAATGAGTCCACTTATATTCCGCTGGGCGCCAAGCACCGGCTGGAAAATACCGGCGCCGAGCCGTTGCACCTGATCGAAGTGCAATCCGGATCCTATCTCGGCGAGGACGATATCGTCCGCTTCGAGGATACCTACGGAAGACGATAGCGGGGCTACTGCCTCGCCAGAACCGCCAGCGAAGCGATGGTCACCGCCAGCGAACTCATGATGCCGGTGACATCTAGGATGAGCTGCCGCGCGGTGAGCGGCGCCAGATCGCGCGGTACGACAATCGAGCTGCCCGGCGGCAAGGTGGAAACATCATAGCCCAGCCAGGAGGTCTCTATACGCCGCGCCGAGCCGTCCGGTTGGACGATGAAGGTCAGATCCTCGTCGGAGAATTGGGCGTAGCCGCCCGCCTTGCGGATATAGTCATCCATCTTCAAGCCGGGCTGATAGCTGTAGCTGCCGGGCTGCATGACTTCGCCCAGCACCGTGACGGTCGAGGGCCGCTGCGGGATGAAGACCACATCGCCGGCCTCCAACAAGGGATCCAGTTGGGGATTGGCCGCCAGAACGCTGGGGTCGGCGGATATGACAATACGGCCCAGCCCCTTTTGGTTGCGCAGTTGGGTGATAAAGGCCTGGATCGCCGTAAATCCCTCGCCCGATATTTTGTCGCTGCCGATTCGCGCCATGCCGGCCAGAAGCTGACTTTGAATCTCGTTGGCGGTGCGCTTGTAGCCCTGCTCCTCGACCTGCGCGGCGGATTTGCGCAGGAATACCGTACCGGCAGGATAAGCCGTGCCGTTCAACCCGCCTGCCCGCATCAAAAGATCGGACAGGCGCTCGCCCCGGGTGATGGGATAATTCCCGGCAAAGCGGACCTCGCCCTGGATAGAAACAGCGCCCACGCCAGTATCGGTGAAGACCTTGTTGAAATGCAGCTGATCGCGCGGCCGCACGATGTAGCTGGCCAAAGTGCCCTGCCGCAGCGGCAGGGTCTGGCGCTGACTGGCAGCGCGGCCGTTACGGCCATCCACCACGGTGGTGAGAAGCTCCACCCCGCTTTCGTCTGCCCCGCTGAGGGTGCCGCCGGCCGCCTGAACCAGATCGGCCAAGGATACGCTGGGACCGATAAAATAGGGCCCGGGACCGCGTACTGCACCATCCAGCCGCGCCCGGTGATCGATCAGAAAATTGATCAGCACCAAGGGATCCATGCCCAGTTGGCGGGACAATTCGCCAAAGGTCTGGACTTCTTGATTGCTGGCAAAGGAGCCCGGCACGGCGGGTTGGTCCTGATAATTGGGCGCCAGCGAAGCGACGGGTTGCGCGTTCGTTGCGCCTTGGCCATTGGTGCCGATCGTGTCGCCGGTGCCCGGCAAAGCCCCTCCCCCGCCCTGCTGTGTATTGCCGGACGCGGCATCTTGGGCGGTACCCAATCTGGCAGCCATCAAAGCGGCTTGCTGCGCTTGCGCCGCCTGGACCGGTATTTGCGAAGCGGCCGAGTTGGCCGCCAGCGCCTTTTGATAGGCCACTTCCCGCTGCGCCGCCAAGGGACTGCCGGGCGCCGGGAGGTCGAGCAGCGCAATGATATTGGCGCGCTGGATATCGGCCGGCACGCTGCTGAAATTATCCTGCCCAGTGTCATAGCTTTCCAACTGGCCCGGCTCCAGACCAAAGGGGTTGTTGGGCGAAACCGTGCTGGGCTTGGCAACCTGAACATTCGTCAGATTGTTCGTAGTGCCGGGGGCGCCGGTCACCGCGACCGTTTGAAGGACGCTTTCCGTCCGTTGCGTTTCCAGCGGATTGCGGATGCGGCTTTGATCGTAAGCCAGCTTGTCGAGATAGGTTTTCACCACAAAAGCCAGCATCTGCGACTCGCCGATGGTGATGGGGCGAATGACGTCGTCACTCAGCAGCGGCATGTCCTCTTGGCCGTTTAGGACTGCAACAGGCGTGAAAGCGATGAGGGATCGCAACAGGGTGCGCGAATCCTTGCGCACGATGATGCCGAAAAGCGTATAGGGGTTCTGGCCAAGCGCGCCGGGGGCCCGTATCACATCGGACAATCTCGACCCGGAAGAAACCGCATATTGGCCTGCCAAACCGGTTCCGCCCGACAAAGTGGCCTGGGAGGTTGCGAGATCTGCGCTCAACTCCACGCGCAGAATTTCACTGTCGCGCACAACACCGCTGTCGCCCTGCAGAGCGGTCAAATTGAGCCGGCCATCGGCTTCGATGCGTTGCACCGACAGACGATAGCGTCCGCGCACCTCCTGGCCGCCGGCAAGCGCCAAAAGCGTGCGTGCGGTGGTGCTTCTGGTCCGTGCCGGTAGTTCATAGATGCCCGGGCGGCGCACCAGTCCGGTGACCGCGACCGTTGGACCCAAGGGAGAAACAACGATGCGATCGCCATCCGCCAAGCGCATGGCGCCGCCGACACCGCTTCCCGTCAACACACTGTACAGATCAACGCTATGTTCGCGGCCGGCGCGCTGGATACGGATACTACGCAATGAACCGGTTTTCTTGATACCGCCCGAAAGCAGTAAGGCATCCACGACCGAAGACAGGCCGGTCACAATGCGCTGACCGGGAATATGGACCTCGCCCGACACCAAGACGCTGATCTGCCGCACACGGCCGATGGAGGTGGAGGCGCTGCTGGCGACATAAGCGCGATGGATGGCAGCATCCACATCCTGGCGGAAGCTGCCGAAGCTGCGGCCGGCCGCGGGAATCGGCGCCAAGCGCGGCAAGACCACGCGGCCGTTGCGATCCACATTGGTGCGAAAATCGCTGTTTTCCTGACCGCGCAGCGAGACCACCACCTCGTCGCCCGGCCCCATGATGTAATCATCGGCCACCGCGCCGGTTTCCGGCACAATGACCGAACGGGCCACGCCCAGCTGGTCATAGCCGAACTGGGTCAGCCTGACGCCTGCGCGGGCTGACAGAATTTGCTCCAACCGCGATGTGGCCAGGCGCGGCGCGGTCAAGTGCTGGGGCTGCAATATCTGATTTTGCGGCAATTGTGAGGTGGTATCGATCGTGCCGCTATTGAATCCCCCGAATACACCCAACCCGCCGCGTTGGCTTTGCTGCAACACCGAAAGCGGGTCGGTCCCGGAAATCTGGGCCAGACCATCCCCAGGCACGGCTATCAAAGCACCGGCAAACAACAAGAACGGAGCAATAAAACCGACAATCGCCAGGGCGCTGCTACGGCGCTTGCCACAGGCATTTTTCCGGTGTGACACTTAGGGCCGTCCCAGGTTCGACAGGCCGGTGGTCTAGCATAGGGCCGCAGGCTGGGAGAAGGAAAAA
>DATEEB010000283.1:0-4474 GCA_035281345.1 Rhizomicrobium sp.
GTTTGCGCGGTGATCGATGATGGACATGAGCGCCGTTTGGCCTGCGATTTTGCGTATTATCCGCCGGTGCCCGGCGCCTGCGCCCTGGATTGGTCGGGGTCCAACACCTTGCCGCGCCTGGGCTGGGAGTGGGCAATCCTAGGCCTCAATCCCAACACCGCGCGCAACCGGGTTCCGGCGGCGCGCCCCACGGTGCTGGTGGCAATGGGCGGCAGCGATCCGCAAGGGCTGACTTTGCGCATGGCCCGGGCGCTGGCGGTGCTGGATTCGGTCTATCGCATCCGCTTTGTCATCGGCACCGGCATGAAGGATGCCGATGTGGTGGCGCGCGGTCTGGTGGGTTTGCGCAACAATTATGAAACCGTGGAAGGGGCCGACGATCTTTCCATCGAATATACCAGCGCCGATATGGCCCTGTGCGCTTTTGGCGTCACCGCCTATGAATTGGCGGCTTGCGGCGTCCCGGCGCTTTACCTGGGCTTGACGGCGGACCATGCCGCCTCCGCTTCAGCCTTTGCCGAGGCGGGCATGGGGCTTTCTTTGGGCGTGGCCGATAAGATCTCCGACGCCGATATCGCGCGCAATGTGCAATGGCTGCTCAACAAGCCTTCGGTGCGCCGCGAAATGCGCCGGCAGGGCATGGCGCTGATAGACGGGCAGGGCGCAGCGCGCATTGCCGCCGATCTGGCCGCCGCCTTGACGGCGGCGCGGACGCCGCTCAAGACAGCCTTGTAACGGCCTGGCGGAACACATCCGCCCAATCGCCCAAGACGGATGGCATCAAACATTCGCAGGATGGCGCGAAAGGTTCGTGGTCTTGGCCCATGGCTGTCCATACCGGGCTATGAAGCAGCTTCAAAGTGCGAACGCCCGCGCCCGCCGCCAGCCAAGACACGGCCGTGGGAGCACTGACCAGAGCATCCAGCGCCGTCAGCATGGCGCAAGCACGATCCAATTCGTTCTTCTGGTCGATGTCATGCGGCACGATAATGGCACGGCCGCTCATTTGCTCCAGCGCCGCGACTTCCTCCTGGGTTGCGTCGTACTGGGCGCAGACAAAAGCTGCGTTCCTCTCGCGCAGAAACGCCGCCCACGCTTCCAGCGGCGCATACTGCAGATCGCGGCCGCCGCCGCCGGACTTGCCGCTGCGCCAGCTGATGCCGATGATTTTTTTCCCCGCCGCCATGCCGGCGAAGGCCTTTTTCCAACGCGCCACTTCGTCCGGATCGGGCGTCAGAAAATGATGCGGGTTTGGAAAAGATTTTAGATCGGGGCGCAGATATTTGGGCAGGCTGCCCATCAGCACACTCGCTTTGGCGCCGCCGGCCGCTTTCAGCCAGCCATAGTCCGCGGTTGGAATTCCGCCGATGGTTTTGATCGCCGCGGGCCGGACAGCGACATCCGGGAAGGAACGTGCGAACAGGCTGGCCAGCCGCGGCTCGCATTCCATCAGCACACTGCCGCCATCGGCTTTGGCGCGGGCCGCCAGGTCCGGGATCAGGCTGGCAAACAGGATCTGATCGCCGATGCCCTGTTCGGCACGCACCAGCAGCCGCGTGCGCCTGAGCGGCCCGCCGGTCCAGGGAGCCAAACGCTGTTCGCCAGCGATGGCGGGCACCTTGCCTGGCACATCTGCGCGCGCGCTATAGTCGCGCCAGCCGTCCTTCAGAACACCGTTCAGAAGGTGCAGAACGGCGCGGTTCAGCCGGGCTTGCGCATTGCTCGGATCGGCTTTGATCGCCTGATCGTACAATGTTCGCGCACCCTCACGATCGCCGGAATCGCTGAGCATATCGGCCAAATTGGCGAGCGCCGGGGCATAGTTGGGTCTGGCCGCCAGGGCTGCGCGGTATTGGTTTGTTGCTTTGGCGCAATCGCCTTTTTCCCGCCAGGCGGACCCCAAAGTCAGAAGCAGCTCTGGGCTTTCGGGCTCACGCGCCAGAGCAGGGTCCAACAATGCGATGGCGGTGTCATACTGACCGGCGGCCCGCAGCAAATTGGCCAAATTTACGATGGCTTCCAGGCGGGCGGGCTCTAGCGCCAGAACGCGGCGAAAGAACTGCTCCGCCGCCCCCGCCAGTCCCAGTTGGCTGGCGGTATTACCCAGCGCGAACAGCACTTTGGTGTCGTCGGGCTGAAGCGCCAGCGCCTGTTCGAATTGGGCAATGGCTTCCGCGTGCCGTCCTTGGGACGACAATTTCAAGCCTTGGGCATAGGCGCTTGTCATAGCCCATGCTTGCGCCGCGCCTGTTAAGGCCGCGTTAAGCACGTTTTGGCCGGCGGAACCGAAAAACGAATAGGTTTTTTCGGCCCTTTGTTAGCGAGGTCTTAAGGCCAAAAATGCGATTTTTCTCCCATGGCGATCAACGGCTTGAGCTCGTCCATATTGCTGGGATTCTACCAGGCGCAAATCAGCGCCAGCCCTTCGTCTATTTCCGCCGCCAACGCGCAAGCCGCCCGACTCGCCGCCACGACGAAAAAGGGCGCCACCGCCAACGACAATCCGCCGTGGAATACGCCCAACACCAATGACGCCAAGCAGGACGCCAAGGTCCTGGGCACCACCAATTTTCTCGACACCTCCAAGGTACCGCTCAGTCCCGGCGCGACCAGCGACGCCAAGATGGAGCAGGACAACCAGAAACTTTTCGCGCTCTACAGCGCGGTCAACACCTTGGCCTATATCAGCAAGATGGCGCAGCGCGGCACCGCCACCAGCGGTCAGTTGGCAGGTCTCAATGACCGGTTCCAAAAAGGATTGGATCAGGTGGAGCAGTATCTTGCTTCCACCAGCTTCAACAATTTCAAACTGCAGGCGGCCAAGCTGTCCGACACGGTGACGTCCTCAGCCAGCATTGCCTTTGGCGGGTTCACCTATGCCACCAAACAGTTGGTGACCAACGCCCATATCAACGATCCCTTGCCGGGTGTTTCGGCATCCGACAGTTTCAACATCGCCATCAAGAAAGCCGGCGTCACCACCAATGTCACGATCGATCTGTCGCAGGTGTCCGGATCGCTGACCCTGGGCAATATTGTCAGCCACATCAACGACCAACTGTCACAGGCTGGTTTTTCCACCCGTTTCCAAAAGACGGAAAAAGGCGGCACACTCACCTCCGACACCAACAAGACATATGGCTTGCAGATCAGCCCTGGCGGCGTCGAGCAGGTGAGTCTGTCGGCCACCGCCACGCCATCGCTCTATCTGGTGGGCAGCTCCGGTCTGGCCACGGAAAATAACACCACCACCAACGTGGCGACATCGGCGGTGACCACCACGGCGGCCGACCAGACCGCGCGCCTGACCAAGCTTTCGGGCCTGAGTGGGACGCCAACATCCACTTTCAGCGTCAACCTGCAAGCCACCACGGGCATCACCGCGGCCCAGGCCACGACGGTGGACGCAAGCGGCAACATCTATGTCATCGGCACCGCGACGGGGAATTTCGGCAGTCAGCTCAACCAGGGCACGCAGGACGTCTATCTGACCAAGTACGATTCCGCGGGCAATGTGGTGTTTCAGAACCTGCTCGGCAGCGGCGGCAAGGCCAGCGGCTATGGCTTGGCGCTGGATCCGTCCGGCGGTGTCGTCGTCACCGGCGCTTCCACGGCCGATCTGACCACCACATCCGTGGCCGAAGGCAACAACGATTCTTTTGTGGCGCGCTACGATGCTCAGGGCAACCAGACGTGGATCCGCCAGATCCAGACGCTTGCCACCAATCAATCCAATGCCGTCAGCGTCGATGCCAGCGGCAATATCTATATTGGCGGCAGCGTTTCTGGCGGCGTGATCGGCGCCGGCCAAGTCGCCCTGGGCCAGGGCGATGCCTTCCTCGCCAAGTTCGATTCCAAGGGCAAGCTGCTGGCTGAGACTCAGTTCGGCACCAGCAACACCGACAGCGTGGCGGCGACCGCAACCGGTCCCGACGGCAGCCTCTATGTCGCCAGCGTGCAGGGCGGCCACGCCATCCTTGCCAAATATGCAGGCGGGGACATCACCGCCGCGCCGACCTGGACACAAGACTTGGGCGACCTGGCCGCGGGCGGCAGTATCGGAGGCCTGACGATTGCCAGCGGAAAGGTCTATGTCTCCGGCGCGACATCCAATTCCAGCCTGACCGGCGGTGGCGCTAGCATTGCGGTCCCCGCCAGTGGTGGCATCGACGCTTTTGTCTTCAAGGCCACGGACAATGGCGCAAGCGTCAGCGCCGACACCATCAGCTATATCGGCACCTCGGGCACTGACAGTGCGGGTGATGTCACGGTCGCGGCCGATGGCACTGTGTACATGGTCGGCACCACCACCGGGACCTTCGCGGGTGCGCAGCGCAGTGTGCAGAATGTCAACAACGCGTTTGCCGTCGCCCTGAATGGCAGCGGTGCGATCCAATGGACCAAGCAATATGGCGGCGCCAGCGGCGTTTCGACCGGCACGGGCCTGGCCATCGATCCGCAGGGCTCCAGCGTG
>DATEEB010000284.1:0-7292 GCA_035281345.1 Rhizomicrobium sp.
GTGCAGCGAGTCCAACGCCTTGGGCTTTTCGATCTTGGCCAAGACCCCGGCGCGGCCCGCCACGATTTTTTTCAACTCCGCCACGTCCTCGGGACGCTGCACAAAGGAAAGCGCGATCCAGTCCACGCCCAGGTCCAGCGCCGCGTCCAAGTCGGCGCGGTCCTTTTGTGTCATGGCCGACATGGGCAGGAGGGTGTCGGGCATATTGACGCCCTTGCGATCCTTAATCTCGCCCGCCACCTCCACAATGGCTTCCGCAAAGGTGTCGGCCTTGCGCAACAGCCGCAGGCGGACCTTGCCGTCGTCGATCAGCAGCGCGTGCTTTTGCTTGATGGCCTGGAAAATTTCCGGATGCGGAATAGGGACTTCTTCCGGTTTTTCGCAGGTCTCGCCCAAGACCAGGCGGATGCGCTCGCCTTCCTTGAGCATGCGCGGTCCGCCCGGCAATTTGCCCAGCCGGATTTTGGGGCCTTGCAAATCGCAAAGGATGCCGATGGGACGCCCGACCTCCTCCGATAGCGCGCGCAAGTCCTCCACCATGCGCTTCAATAAAGCGTGGTCGGTATGACTCATATTGATGCGGAAAACATCCACGCCGGCGTCAAACAGCGCCCGCATTTTCTCCCGCGTGTTGGAGGCAGGCCCCAAAGTGGCGAGAATCTTGGTTTTCCGGCGGCGGCGCATTGGGACCTCAAGTGACGAAGCGGTGCGTCACCTTATTAGTTCGAAAGAGACTGTGTCCAATCCGGTTTTTTGCCGGTATCCACTTCAAAAAAGCCGCGGCGGTCGAAGCCGCGCTTGGCGCAGTCGCTGCGCCCCACGGAGCGGAAGCGTTTGTCGGGCGCGACGCAGAAATGCGTCTTGCCTTCCCAGGTCCCGGCGGCGCCGTCGCTGGCATAGAGATAATAGAAGCGTCCCTGCAGCGGGCCGGTCAGAAGCGGCGCACAGGCCTTGGGCTGGATGGTCCACCAGCCCTCGCTGGTCCAGTTGGTGCCGTCAAAGCGGCCGATGGCGATGCGGATGGCCAGATTGCTTTTGTTGCAGACATGAAATGCGGCCTGGGCCGGCGCCGCGAAAAGGGGCAGGCCCATCACGCCCAGGATCACGCCAAGAAGCAGGGTCGTGCAACGCATCTTGGGGCCCGGTTTGGCGCGAAACTGCTTGGCCGTCAACTGGATGCTTGCCTTTTGTCCCCTGACGGCGTTCGCCCGAGTCCTTATAACGGCACCATGATGGAATCCGCCTTTGAAACACTGCCGGGCAGTAGCCCATCCCCGCTTTTGCTGCTTTGCGATCATGCCTCCAATGCCCTGCCGCCGGGCTTTGGCAGTCTGGGGCTGGATCCGGCTCTGTTCGCAACCCATATCGCCTATGACATCGGCGCGGCGGCGGCGACCCGCGCTTTGGCGGGCGCTTATGGCGCGCCCGCCTTTCTGGGCCGCTGGTCGCGGCTTTTGATCGACCTCAACCGGGGCCCCGACGATCCCACCCTTGTAATGAAGCTGTCCGACGGCAGCATCATTCCGGGCAACCGCCATGCCGGTGCCGCCGAAGTGGCGAATCGCCTTGCGCGGTATCATGCGCCCTATCATGCCGCCATCTCAGGCGCACTCGACCACATTGGGCCGCAGGCGGTGGTGATCTCCCTGCATAGTTTTACCCCGATCTGGAAAGGCGTGCCGCGCAAATGGGACCTGGGCATCTTGTACGACCGCGATGTGCGGCTGGCCCAGCCCTTGATGGCGCGGCTGAGCCAAGCCGGTTTTGCGGTGGGCGACAATGAGCCCTATAGCGGGGCGCTGCAGGGTGACACGCTGTACCGGCACGGCACCATGCGCGGACTGCCGCATGTTTTGATCGAAATGCGCCAGGATTTGATCGCCGATCCGGCCAGCGCCCAGGCCTTCGCGCTTACGCTAAAACCCATCCTTGACGCGGCTTTGGGCGAAATGGCCTCAAATAGCGAAGCGATAGGCCGTTAAAAAAGCGCACAACCGCAAATAATTTTACGCGTTGCATCATTTTGCAGAGGCGGGCTAGGGTCCGCAGCTTTTGAAAATCCGAGTTTCCCCATGGCCAAATCCGGCTTCGCCAAAGACCAGCTCAAATCCTTCATCAACCGCATCGAGCGGCTGGAGGAAGAGCGCGCCGCGCTGTCGGCCGATATCCGCGAAGTCTATTCCGAGGCCAAGGGCACCGGCTTTGACACCAAGATCATGCGCCAAGTCATTCGTATGCGGAAATTGGACAAGGCGGACTTCCAGGAACAAGAAGCGATGCTGGACCTGTATTTAACTGCGATGGATATGCGCTAGCGTGTGGGCCTGAGGGGAGGGTAATTCCTCCCCGCTCTTGATAAACTGTCGGGCATGTCCAAGCGCGGTCGCCCGCCCAATGACGATGTTCTTACGCCCGCGGAATGGCGGACGGTAGAGGCCGTGCGTCATGGCATGACCAGCCGGCAGATCGCGGCGCGCCGCGGCATCAGTCTGGATGCCGTCAAATATCATGTCGCCAATGTCTTGCAGAAACTCGGCCTCTCGGATCGTGCCGCCTTGCGGCGCTGGACCGGCGTGGCGAAAAACAGCGCGCTATTTTCCAAGGAGGCCCAGATGGGGGAATTGCACATGGGCCCGGTCGGCCAAATCGCCCGCCGCGTCAAGGACATTGCTGCCGCGCGGCGCTGGTATGGCGAGGTGCTGGGGTTGGCGCACCTCTACTCCTTCGGCGATCTGGCCTTCTTCGATTGCGGTGGAACGCGTCTGTTTCTGTCTCAGGACGCAAGCGAGGAACAGAGTGAGTCGATTCTGTATTTCCGGGTTCCGGACATTCGCGCCGCTCATGCGGGCCTCGCCGCGCGCGGCGTCGAATTCATCAATGCGCCCCATATGATCCACCGCCACGAAGACGGTACCGAGGAATGGATGGCCTTCTTTAAGGACAATGACGGACGGCCCTTGGCGATCATGGCGCAGAGTTGCCCCTGATTAGGTTATGCGGCGGCCGAAGCTACGCGGTTGGGGCATGGTCCTTTGGGGCCGTGACGTTGTCAGAGGTTTGGAGGAAAGAGCGACCGGCTCGACCGGCCCAATGTCCGTTTCTTTGCCGGGCGGTGGCCCGTAGCGGTTCTCGTCCAGATCGCCGGGCTGCCAGCATTGGAAAAGCAGGTAGATGCTGAGAATATCTATCGCCACATTCATCCAATTGGTCTGGGAGCGATCCAAGAACAACTCGGCAACTGGTGCGGCGGCGTTTATGACGAAAATAGCCACCGCAAGAAGCCCCGATTGGTTGCGATCATGCAGCCGCAAGACAGCGGCGGCAAAGCTGGGCAAATAAAGATAGGCGCTAATCCACGGCAGCAGACCGGGATGGCCACCGCCCGGCAAATGCGCCAGTCCGTACTTTGTCCCATAGATTAGCGCGGTGTTGGCCAGCATGATCGACCAAAAAGGAAGTCGCGCCATCCGTCCCGTGAGAAAATGACCGGTCGCGCGCGGCTGCGGTTCCGGCACCTTGGTGTCCAAAGGCGCGGGACCGTAGCGATTGTCGCCAGTATCGCCAGGTCTGAGCCACAGAAACACCGTTCGCAGCACCCCTGCGGCCAGCAATATCGCGCCCAACCAAGTGGCGATGACCACCACCATGCTGATTTCAGAGATATAGGACGGCATCCGGGCATGTTGCACCCAGGCTGCCAGCGACGGCAGCAACGGCAAAACCAGGGAAGGCGCGATCGTCACGCAGGCGAAAGCGATCAGCGGCAACCAAGCCTGCCAACCGCGCGCGCCGATATCGTGCAGGCGTTGCGCGCCCAGCCATCCTATTGGCAAGCAGAGATGCAATGCGATGACCGGCCACAGCGGCAGCGGCGGTAAGGGCGGACGGGGTAGGCTGAATGCGGGGGGCACCAGCGCAACCAGGAACGCCGCGCCAAAGAGATTGATCGCAAGCAAACGCCAGAAAGCCGCCCGTCCCAGGCGCATGCCTTACCCTACTTTTAGGATGTCGCCGCGATCTTCGGCCTCGGTCGGCACATCGCCTTCCAGGCCGAATTCCTTCAGCTTGCGGTACAGGGTCGAGCGGCCGATCCCTAAGCGGCGCGCCACTTCGGACATATGGCCGTTATAGCGGGCGATGGCCATGCGGATGATGTCCGACTCCATCTCTTCAAAGCGGCGGATATGGCCGCCCGCGTCGGTCACATTGAGGCCATAGGCCGAAGCCGTGGCGGCAACGGGAGCGGGGTGACCGGCGGCGCCCGAAACATTCTGACGCGCCACGGTTTCCACGCCAAGCGCGGCGGCGATCTGGGGAAAATCGCACACATCCAAAGACGCGCCATCGCACAGCACCACGGCGCGGAAGATGGTGTTTTCCAGTTGGCGCACATTGCCCGGCCAATTGAAGCGTTCCAGCAATTGGCTGGCCTGAGGCGTGATACCCGATACCAGCTTGTTTTCTTCCGCCGCGAACCGTTCGATGAAATGACGCGACAAAGGGGCGATGTCGCCTGCGCGATCGCGCAAGGCGGGCACCGTCATGGGATATACGTTGAGGCGGTAATACAGGTCTTCGCGAAACGACCCGTCCTTGACCATGGTGCCCAGGTCGCGGTTGGTGGCGGCGATGATGCGCACATTCACTTTCACGGGGCGTTTGGAGCCGACCGGGTCCACTTCACCTTCCTGCAGCGCGCGCAACAGCTTGACCTGCATGTCCAGGCGCAATTCGCCGATCTCGTCCAGGAACAGGGTGCCGCCATCGGCCTCCTGGAATTTGCCCAGATGCTTGTCGCTGGCGCCGGTGAAGGAGCCTTTCTCATGGCCGAACAGGATCGATTCGATCAGGTTCTCAGGGATGGCGCCGCAATTGACGGTCACAAAAGGCTTGCCCGAACGCGCCGAACTGCCCTGAATGGCGCGGGCGATTAATTCCTTGCCGGCGCCCGATTCGCCTTCGATCAGCACCGGAATGTCGGACTGTGCCGCGCGCATGCCCAGGCGCGTGACTTGGCGCATTTCCGGCGAGTGGGCCACCAGATCCTCGAAACTCAGCTTGTTGTCCTGCTTCTTCTTCAGTTGTTTCACTTCGCCGGACAGGGTGCCGATCTTGAGCTGATTGCGGATCGAGACGGCGATGCGTTCGGGGCTGGCCGGTTTGACCAGAAAATCATTGGCGCCCGCGCGCATGGCTTCCACGGCGGAGTCGATGCCGCCCTTGGCGGTCAAGACGATCACGGGCAGTTCCGGGTTGGTGGGACGCAGCTTTTCCAGCACCTCCAGGCCGCCCATGTCGGGCATCACCAAGTCCAGCAGCACCAGCGTGATCTGCTCGCCGCGCGGGCCGTTGATCAGGTCCAGAGCGGGCTGGCCGCCAGGGGCGGTCACGACCTGCATGCCGCTGCGGGCAATCGCTGTTTCCAGCAAGCGCCGCTGCACGGGGTCGTCGTCCACCACCAGAATGGTCTGCGCCATAACTCATGCCTCTATCAGATGTGGCGGGGATTTTGCGGGAACACAGGTAAATGTGGCGTTTAAGCGTGTTTCTTTGCGGGACTGGCGCGCGCGTGGCAATTCCATGCTTAATCAAAGCTGAATAGGCCCAAATGCGCGCCGCCATGGGTCAATCAGGCCCGCAACGCGTTGCTGGGACCGCATGGCAAAGGCCTTATAAACCAAGTTGCCGGAAGGCAGGCCTTTGCTATATTCCCCTCCAAATTCAGGACAAAGGGCGTAAGGCGTAAGCCGGACCGCCCTAAACAACGGGCGTTAGGCGAGAGCCGGACCGCCTTCAAACAGGGCGTTAGGCGCATGCCGGACCGCCCTAAAAAAGGGGGCCTTATGGCGCACGAATCCGACCACCAGCCGGGATCCATGGACATCAGCGCGCACAAGAAGGCCTATGCTGGCTTTCTGACCGGGTCCAAATGGACCTTCGGTTTCATCCTGCTGATCATGGTGTTCCTCGCCCTTTTCCGCACCCACAACTAAGCCATCCCCCTATGCGCCTCGCGGTCCCGAAGGAAACTCGAGAGGGAGAGCCCCGCGTCGCCGCGACCCCCGAATCGGTCAAGAAGTTCAAAGCCCTCGGGTTGGAGGTGGTGGTTCAAGCGGGCGCCGGAGCAGGCGCCAAGATCGCCGACGCCGATTACGCGGCGGCAGGCGCAAGCATCGCGCCGGACACGGCGTCGGCGCTGAAGTATGCCGATATCGTGCTTAAGGTGCGCGGTCCCTCGGCCTCTGAAATCTCCCAGCTCAAGAGCGGCGCGGTGTTGGCAGCCTTGCTGGCGCCCCATGCCGAGGGCGATGCGATTCAGGGCCTCGCCGGCCAAGGCGTCACCGCTTTTGCCATGGAATTGCTGCCGCGCATCTCCCGCGCCCAGTCCATGGACGTTCTATCCTCCCAAGCCAACCTCGCCGGCTACAAGGCGGTGATCGACGCCGCCGCCCAGTTCGGCCGCGCCATGCCGATGATGATGACGGCGGCGGGCACCATCGCGCCCGCGCGGGTGCTGGTGATGGGCGTTGGCGTGGCGGGGCTTCAGGCCATCGCCACCGCCAAGCGGCTGGGCGCCATTGTCAGCGCCACCGATGTGCGCCCCGCCACCAAGGAACAGGTGGAATCGCTGGGCGGCACTTTCATTGCGGTGATGGATGAGGAATTCAAGAACGCCCAGACGGCCGCCGGCTATGCCAAGCCCATGTCGGCGGACTATCAGGCCAAGCAGGCGGCGCTGACCGCCGAGACTATCAAGAAGCAGGACATCGTCATCACCACGGCCCTGATCCCGGGCCGCAAGGCGCCGATCCTGGTGACGGAAGAGATGATCAAGACCATGAAACCGGGTTCGGTGATCGTGGATCTGGCGGCGGGTGCGGGCGGCAACACGCCTTTGTCCAAGCCGGATGATGTGGTGGAGGCGCATGGCGTCACCATCATGGGCCACACCAATCTGCCGGGCGCGCTGGCGGTGGATGCGTCTTCGCTTTATGCCCGCAACCTGTTCAATTTCATCTCGTTGATCGTGGACAAGAAAACCGGCGCGCTGAACCTGGATTGGAACGACGAGATCGTCAAAGGCAGCGCCGTCACCAAGGACGGTGCGGTGGTGGCGAGGGGGTAAGGGATGGGGAATATGGCGCATATTCCCTCTCCCCCCTTGGGGGAGAGGGTCAGGGTGAGGGGGATATCTCCGCAGCCCCATCCTTTTACAATTTGCGCGCTGCGTCGCCCCCTCACCCCAACCCTCTCCCCCGCTGCGCGGGGGCGAGGGAGGAGATCGCCATGGA
>DATEEB010000285.1:0-6383 GCA_035281345.1 Rhizomicrobium sp.
GTTTTCCGTGCCCTCGGGCTCTGGCACCATTCAAGCCGGCAGCTTGGCGGGCAATGTTAGCCTCAACGTCAATTTCGGCAGCAACACCGTCACCGGTACCCTGAGCGGCATGAGCGCCAATACCACGGCCAATGGCTCGGGGACCACGCCTTGGAACAATGTTTCCCTCAGCGGAAATCTTTCCAGGAGCAGCACTGTTTCCATGGCTGGTGCGACATCGACCACAGGAGCACCGGCTGGCGCAGGCACACCCGGCTTTTCCGGTGCCGCCACCGGCACCTTTTCGGCGCAATTTTATGGACCCAGCGGACAGGAAGTGGGCGGCAGCTGGACTTTGTATGAGACCACACCCGCTGGCGGCAAGTCGGCTGTTGGAACTTTCGCCGGCAGATAGCATAGCCACCATATGAGGTTCACAGTTGCACTGCTGGGCGTGGTCTTATCCGCGTCCAGCGCGCTGGCGCAGAATGCGGTTATCTCCGAACCACCGACCATTGCCCTATCCAATATCCAGGCGGCACAGCTTCTGATCGGCAACGAACGGTTGGACGACGCCAAGCGTTTGCTGGAACGCGAGCTGGAGACAAATCCCGGCGACAGCCAGGCGTTGTTCTTGCTGGCTACCATCGCGGTGGCCCAAAAGAATTATGACGCAGCCATTTCCCTCTACCGCCGCATCCTGGTGCACGAACCGGATGCGGAGCGGGTTCGCCTGGAGCTGGCCCGCGCCTTCTTCCTGAAGGGCGACTATGACAATGCCGACCGCCAATTCCGTTTTGCGCGGGCCGGAAATGTTGACGATACGGTGAAGAGCAATGTCGATCGGTTCTTGTCCGCCATCAACCGCTTGCGCGAATGGACGGTGAACTTCTCCTTTGCGCTCGCCCCAGATACCAACCAGAACGCCGCAACCTCCGCCAGTCAGGTGAGTATTTTCGGCCTTCCCTTCGCGCTGGACAAGGCGGCCCGCAAGCAAAGCGGAATCGGTCTGTCGGGTGATGTCGGAGGAGAATGGTCTCCCCTGCTAAGCGACAATGTGAAGGCGCGGATCGGCGCCAATGCCTACCGCGTGGACTATAGCGGCGGCCAATTCGATGACATGACCATCTCCGCTTATGGCGGACCGCAATTTCTGTTCTCCAACTGGGATGCCAGTGTGCTGGCCACGGGCTTCAAGCGCTGGTTCGCAAACCAGGACTATATCAGCGGCGTCGGCGGCAGACTGACGGCGAACTACGGTATCACCTCGGACTGGGTGGTGGGAGCGTCCCTGGGCGGTCAATCGGTCAACAACCAATTCATTCCGGAACAGAGCGGACCGCTTTGGTCGGCTCAGACTCAAGTGACCTATGTCCTGTCTCCTTCCAGCTTGTTTCAACTGCAATTGGGCTTCAACCGGCAGGATGCGCAAATCGCGTCCTATTCCTATTCCGGGGTCTGGTTTGGCGGCGGCTACCAGCAGGACTTGCCCCTTGGCTTTTCGGCCGGCTTCCAACCCAGCTACTTCGTCACCCGCTATGACGACATCCTGGCCGCTTTCGGTAAGACCAGAAGCGACCATTCGGTGATGATGGCTTTCACCCTGCTCAACCGCCGCTTTGAATATCACGGCTTCACGCCACGCATTTCCTATATCTTTACGGAACAGCACAGCAACATTCCCCTCTACAGTTTCACCCGCAACCAGTTTCAGATCGGCCTAACCTCCCTTTTCTAACGCCGGGCTCTGGACAATGCGCTCCCCAAAAAGCAGGGAGAAAAACCATTTGCTGCTATCTCAGACGTCGCTGGATGGCTGGAAAAAAGCACGGTAAATGGCCGGTCCAACGCCATGCTGAAGCTGGGTTACTGGCCTTTAGGGGTCGCGGACGGTAAAAGCCGCCCATGACGCCCACCCATCACCGTTTTTCCGTCGCCCCGATGATGGACTGGACCGACAGTCCCTGCCGGGTGCTGCACCGCTGCCTGACCAAGCGCGCGCTGCTGTACACCGAAATGGTGACGGCGGAGGCGGTGCTGCACGGCGATCGCGCGCGGCTGCTGGGCTTTGACGCGTTCGAGCATCCCGTGGCGCTGCAACTGGGCGGTTCCGATCCCGGGAAGCTGGCGCAAGCCACCAAGATCGCCGCCGATTGCGGCTATGGCGAAGTGAATCTGAATGTCGGCTGTCCGTCCGACCGGGTGCAATCGGGCCGCTTCGGCGCCTGTTTGATGCGCGAACCGCAACTGGTGGGCGATTGCGTGGCGGCGATGCGCGCCGCCGCCGCGCTGCCGGTCACAGTCAAATGCCGTATCGGCGTAGACGATCAGGATCCGGATGTGAGTTTGCGTAGCCTGATAGATATATGCGCGCGCGCCGGCGTCACGATTTTTGCGGTTCATGCGCGCAAGGCTTGGCTGGAAGGCCTGTCGCCCAAGGAAAATCGCGATGTCCCGCCCTTGGACTATGACCTTGTCTATCGCGTGAAGCGCGAACGCCCAACGCTCACCATCCTGGTCAATGGCGGCATCGAAACATTGGAGCAAGCGGAAGATCATTTGCGCCATGTGGATGGCGTGATGCTGGGCCGCGCCGCCTATCAGAATCCGGCGCTGCTGGCCCAGGTGGATGCGCGTTTCTTCGGCGGCGCAGCGGTGGAGTTGGACGCGGCGGTGGAGGCCTATGCCGATCATGTCGCGCGCCAACTTGCGCAAGGCGCGCGGCTGCATCCGCTGATCAAGCCCATGCTGGGTCTCTATAGTGGCCGTCCGGGGGCACGGCAGTTCCGCCGTCACTTGAGCGAATATGCCGTGCGTGACGGCGCGGGCATAAACGTATTACGGGAGGCGCTTGACTTTGTGCGCCAACGCCAAGCCGCGTAAGCCGGTTTGAAGAAACCGTGGGCTGAACCAGCCAACATCTGACCTTTTTCCTATTGCGGGCAAGGCGTATCATGCGCCCCATGAGATACATTTTCGCTTTTCTGTTTCTGGTTGTGACCGGCGCCGCATCCGCGCAGGAAGGTCCGGTCTATGGTCCCTTGCTGGAAGGTTATGAGTATCCCTTCCCCGTCCGGCATTACCGTTTCCAAAGCCAAGGCGTGGCGATGGACATGGCCTATCTGGATGTCGCGCCGAGCAAACCTAACGGACACACGGTCGTCCTGCTGCACGGCAAGAATTTCTGTGCCGCAAGCTGGGCCGGCACAATCCAAGTGTTGACTGCCGCTGGCTATCGCGTGATCGCGCCGGACCAGATCGGCTTTTGCAAATCCACCAAGCCCGCGCACTATCAATATACCTTCGAGCAATTGGCCGCGAACACCCATGGGCTTCTGGCGTCCTTAGGGCTCAACCGCGTCATCGTCATGGGTCATTCCATGGGCGGCATGCTGGCGACGCGCTATGCCTTGGTTTATCCGGACAGCACGGAACAATTGGTCAGCGTCAATCCGCTGGGTTTGGAAGATGGGCGCCTGAAAGGCGTGCCGCCCACAGGCATCGATACGCTTTATCAAGCCGCGCTGAAAACCAGTGCCGACAGCATCCGCGACTATCAGCGCAACGTCTATTATGCCGGAACCTGGAAGCCGGACTACGAACCCTGGGTCCAGATCCAGGCGGGGATGTTGCGCGGGCCCGGCAAGGAGATCGTGGCGTGGAATTCCGCGCTGACCTCCGAAATGATCTATACCCAGCCGGTGGTGCATGAGCTGGAAAAACTCAAAATGCCGGTGCTGCTGTTGATCGGCGACAAGGACACTACGGGGCGCAGCAATGCCGCGCCGCCCGCGATCCGCGCCACCCTGGGCAATTTTCCGGTGATGGCCAAAGCGGCCGCCGCGCGCATTCCGAACGCCAAGCTGGTGCGGTTTCCCGACCTGGGCCATTCACCCCACATCCAAGACCCCGCCGCCTTTCACAAAGCCCTGCTCGACAATCTGATCAGGCCTTGAAGTCGTGACCGGCGGCCCAGACCCTAGATTTTCTGGTCGTATTCGCCCACTTCCGGGTGTTTGGAGAGCCGCGCATCGATATCGGCGAACATCGCCCGCATATTGGCTTCCGAGGCCGGGCTTTCCACCACCACCACCAGCGACGGCTTGTTGGAGGAGGCCCGCACCAGGCCCCAGGTGCCGTCTTCCAGGGTGACGCGGATGCCATTGACCGTCACCACGCTGGCGATCTTCTGGCCGAGCAGCGTTTCGCCCCTGTCCTTCAGCGCCGAATATTCCTTCACCATGGCTTGGACCACCGCATATTTTTTGTCGTCGGGACAGAAGGGCGCCATGGTGGGCGAGCCCCAGGTCTTGGGCAGTCCGTCATACAGCGCCGACAATTTCGCGTTCCGCCCGGCGCGATCCAGCATCTCCAGCACCGCAATACCGGCGACGATGCCGTCGTCATAGCCGTTGCCGATGGGCGGATTGAAGAAGAAATGGCCGGATTTTTCGAAACCCGCCAACGCCTTCAATTCGGCAGTGCGGCGCTTGATGTAGGAATGGCCGGTCTTCCAATAATCGGTGGTGACGCCGCGCGCCTTCAGCACCGGATCGGTCAAGTAAAGGCCGGTGGATTTCACATCCACCACGAATTGCGGATTCTTGTGCTGCAGCGACAGATCGCGCGCCAGCATCACGCCGATCTTGTCGGCGAAGATTTCGCGCCCCATGTCGTCCACCACCCCGCAGCGGTCGCCGTCGCCGTCGAAGCCCAGACAAAGATCGGCGCCCTGTTCCTTCACCGCATGGCTCATGGCATGCAGCATTTCCATATCTTCGGGATTGGGATTGTATTTGGGAAAGGTGAAATCCAGCTCGGCGTCCATGCCGATCACCTCGGCGCCGATACGGCGCAAGGCTTCCGGCGCGAAGGCCCCCGCGGTGCCATTGCCGCAGGCCGCGATCACCTTGATGGGCCGCGACAGTTTGTGGCCCTTGGTCACCGCCTGAAGATAGGTCTCGCGCATGCCGGGCACCGCGACATAGGCGCCGCCGGAACGTTCCTTGCCCTTGGCGTTCAGCACAATGTCCTTGATGACGTTGATCTCATCCGGCCCAAAGGTCAGCGGCCGCTTGGCGCCCATCTTCACCCCGGTCCAGCCATTCTCATTGTGGCTGGCGGTGACCATGGCGACAGCCGGGCAATCCAGCGCGAATTGCGCGAAATAGGCCACCGGCGACAGCGCCAGGCCGATATCGTGCACTTCGCAGCCGGCCCGCAGCAATCCGATGGTCAAAGCCTGCTTGATGGAGAGGGAATAAGACCGGAAATCGTGGCCGGTAACGACCTCGGGCTGAACGCCGATATCGTGCAGATAGGTGCCGAGCCCCAACCCCAGCGCCTGGATACCCAGCAGGTTTATCTCCTTGCCGAACAGCCAGCGCGCGTCATATTCGCGAAAGCCGTTGGCGGTGACCAGCGGCAGATTTTCATAGTCGGCGGTATTGGGCACAAGATCGGAACGGGGCTTGGTCATATCATCCGCTGGGTGGGAAAGGCGAAAGGGTTTTAGACGCCCGGAGAGCCGGGCTCAACCCATGCGGCCGTGTCTTCATCCCGTCTTGTTTTGCAACAGTTCCAGCATGGTATAGTTCACGGATGAACCAAGAGATCGTAACAAAATTGAGACTGCCCGACCTGGAAGCAGGCTGGGTTTGGTTGGTGGGCGCCGGTCCCGGCGATCCGGGACTGATCACGGCGCTGGGGCTCCAGGCGCTCGGCCAGGCGGACTATATCCTCTATGACGCGCTGGTGGACGAAACGCTGCTGACCTTGTCCAAAGCCGAGAAGATCTATGCCGGCAAGCGCGCCGGGGTGCGGAGCTGCAAGCAGGATGAGATTTCCGATCTTCTGGTGAAATTGGCGCGGGAAAGCCACCGCGTGCTGCGGCTCAAGGGCGGCGACCCCTTCGTGTTCGGGCGCGGCGGCGAGGAAGCGCAGGCGCTGGCCCGCGCGGGTGTGAACTTCCGCATCGTTCCCGGCATAACCGCGGGCATCGGGGGGCTGGCCTATGCGGGCATTCCCGTCACCCATCGCGACACCAACCATGCGGTGACCTTCATCACCGGCCATGGCGCGGACGGCAAATTGACCAAGCTGGATTGGGCGGCGGTTTCGCGGGGCGCCCCGACTTTGGTTCTTTATATGGCGCGAAAATTCGCAGGAGAGATTGCGCGCGCGCTGGTGGCTGCGGGCCGCAGCCCCGGCGAACCAGCCGCCATCGTGGCCAATGCCGCGCGGCCCGATCAACAGGTGATCGTCACCACCTTGGCGGGATTGCCGGCGGCAGCGGAAAATGCGCCCGCTTTGTCGGTGCTGGTGATCGGGGAGAATGTGCGGCTGGCGGACGAGCTTACTTGGCTTGCCAAGCCTTAAGCCGCTCCGGCAATTTTTCCATCACC
>DATEEB010000286.1:0-2022 GCA_035281345.1 Rhizomicrobium sp.
CGCGCCGGGTCGCCCAAGGCGGCGGCCACTTCTTCCTGGGTGCGGCCGTCGGCGGCGCCGTCGGCGAAATGACTTTCATAATCGGCCAGGATGTCGCTGATGTCGGTGTGATGCAGGCCCGACAAGCCGTCGCGAAGCTGCGCCATGAAATGTGCGCGGTTCATGTTGCTTCTCCCAGAATTTTGCGCACCGCCACCTCAAACGCCGTCCAGTCGGCGATTTGGGATTTCAGCGCCTGCGTCCCGCTTTTTGTGAGCTTGTAATATTTGCGCGGCGGACCCGAGCCGGATTCCCGCAGATAGGTGGAAACCAGTCCGTCATTCTGCATCCGCCGCATCAGGGGATAGATGGTGCCTTCGCCCATGCCCACGGCCTCCGCCATGCGGCTGGCAATGTCATAGGCGTAATTGTCGCCGCGGGAGAGGAGCGCCAAGACGCACATCTCCAAGACGCCCTTTTTCAGTTGGATTTGCAGGGATTCGGCCATGCGCTAGTGTCTAACACACGATACCTTGTGTTGCAAGGTACTATTTTATGTTTTTGTCATGGAGCCGTTTTGCGGCTATCCGCTCAGGAATTCAGGGCTTTGGCCCGAATGGCCGACAGGGTCGTGGAGGGGGTAATGCCTTCGGCGTCGAACTTCACATGCAGCAGGGACGGCAACCCGCTGGCTTCCGCCGCCAAAAAAGCGGGCGCGAAGTCTTCCGTCTTCTCCACGCAGGCCCCGAAACCGCCGAAACTTCTGGCCATGGCGGCGAAATCCGGATTGACCAGATCGGTGCCGCTGACCCGGCCCGGATAGTCGCGTTCCTGATGCATGCGGATGGTGCCCAAAGTCGCATTGTCGAACACCAGAACGATAATCGGCAGGCGGTATTGCGCGGCGGTGGCAAATTCCTGGCCATTCATCAAAAAATCGCCATCGCCATTCAACGCCAGGACTTTGCGTTCCGGATACAGGCTTTTCATCGCCACTGCGGCGGGCACGCCGTACCCCATGAAACCGCACACCGTCGCCAGCTGGCTGTTGTAACAGCGGAAACGGTAGAAACGATGAATCCAGCTCGAATAATTGCCCGCGCCGTTGCACAGGATGGCGTCGCCGGGCAGATGCTCCCGCAGCCACACCATGATCTGAGACAGATTGACCGCGCCCGGTTGCGGCAAAGGCGTCCCGGACCAATCAAGATAATCCTGATGGGCGGCTTTCACATCCAAGGGCGCGGCCGGGGGCTTGAGCATCTCCAGCGCGGCGGCGAAGGACTGCGGCGTGGCGTGAATGCCCAGATGGGGCTGGTAGACCCGGCCGATGTCTTCCGCGCCAGGATAGGCATGCACCAATGTCATTTGCGGCACAGGAATGTCGAACAGGGTGTAACCTTGGGACGTGATTTCGTTCAGCCGGGCACCGGCCGCGATCACCAGGTCGCTGGCCTTGACCCGCGCCACCAGCTTGGCGTTCGCACCCAAACCCAGATCGCCGGCATAGTTGGGATGCAAGGGATCGAACAGATGGGCGCGGCGGAACGAGGTGCAGACCGGCACGCCAAAGCGTTCGGCAAAGCTTGCGACTTGGGACAGGGCGCTTTTGCTCCAGCGCCCGCCGCCCAAAATCATCAAGGGGCGCCGGCTTTGCGCCAAAAGCTTTTCCAACGCCGCCATCTGTTCGCTGCCCGGCGCGGTTTCGATGGCCTCGGCGCGCGGCGCGTCGGGCGATTGCGATGCCAACGGCAACATGTCGTGGGGCAGGGACAAGACCACGGGGCCGTTGCGTCCCGCCATGGCGGTGGCAAAGGCCCGGCTGACCATTTCCGCCATGCGGTCGGGCTCATTCACCTCGGCCACCCATTTGGCCATGCCGCCAAAGAAGGCGCAGAAGTCCATCTCTTGAAAGGCTTCGCGGCCGCGATGCTCCCGCTCCACTTGGCCCACGAACAGGATCATGGGAGTGGCATCCTGCTGGGCGATATGAATGCCGCCAGATGCATTGGTGGCGCCGGGACCACGGGTGACAAAACAGAT
>DATEEB010000287.1:0-4521 GCA_035281345.1 Rhizomicrobium sp.
CTGGAGTGGGATGAAGCCGCCTATGGCCGCAGATTTTCGCGGGTAAAGGATTACATCGCGGCAGGCGACATCTATCAGGCCAATCTCAGTTTCCGCGCCCGTTTTGCGTTCCTGGGCACACCCTATGCGCTGTACGAAGAATTGCGCGTCCAAAGCGGTGCGGCGCATTGTGCCTTTGTCGAAGACGGCGCCTGCGCCATCCTGAGCCTGTCGCCGGAATTGTTCTTCGATCTGTCGTCGGACGCGGACATCACCGTGCGCCCGATGAAGGGCACCGCGCCGCGCGGTGGCGACGACCAGGGCGAGCGCGCGGCGCTGGCTGCGTCGCCCAAGGACCGCGCGGAGAATCTGATGATCGTGGATTTGATCCGCAACGACCTGAGCCGCATCGCGCAGAAAGGCAGCGTGGAGGTCCGCGATTTGTTCCGTGTTGAAACCTATCCCACGTTGCACACCATGGTTTCCACCGTGACGGCGCGAAAGCGCGACGATACGGGCGTCGCCAATCTTTTGCGGGCGCTGTTTCCCTGCGGCTCGGTGACGGGCGCGCCCAAGATCCGCGCCATGGAGATCCTGCGCGAATTGGAGACCAGCCCCCGCCAGGCCTATTGCGGCGCCGTCGGTTTCTTCGCGCCGGACGGCTCGGCGCGTTTCAATGTCGCCATTCGCACGCTCACCATTGCGCGGGGCGAGGGCGAGCTGGGCATCGGCGGCGGGGTGGTCCAGGATTCGCGCGCGCCAAGCGAGTATGCCGAATGTCTGCTGAAGGCGCAGTTCTTTGAAAGCGCGCGCCAGCCGCTGGAGCTCATCGAGACCTTGCGTTGCGAAGGTGGATTTTCGCGGTTGGCGGCGCATCTGGCGCGGATGGAGCAGTCGGCGCGCGTTTTTGGGCTCTCCTTTGATGCCGGCGCGGCAAAGGCCGCGCTGGAGTGCGCCGTTTTTGGGCGGGTTGGGGCCTTGCGGGTACGCCTGACTTTGAATGAACAGGGTGTACACCATGCAACAGCACAGGAGCTGTCGCCAACGCCCCATCATTGGACATACGCGATTTCGCCGGAACGCACCGATAGCCATGATCTGCTGCTGCGCCACAAGACCAACTGGCGCGAGCATTATGAGGATGAAGTCCGGCGGCTGGGCGCCGACGAGGTGATTTTTGTCAACGAACGCGGCGAGGTGACCGAAGGCGCACGCAGCAACATCTTTGTCCGGCGGGATGGCGTGCTTCTCACGCCGCCGCTGGAGGCCGGCGTGCTGGACGGCCGCTTGCGCGCGGAATTGATTGCCAATGGCCAGGCGCGCGAGGCGGTATTGACGCCGGATGACTTGGTTGGCGAAGTCTATTTCGGCAATTCGCTGCGTGGCTTGATCCGGGCCAAGCCTGCCTAAGCTTTCGCGGCCAGCGCCGCGAGCAGGGCCACGCTTTGCGGCAGCAGCCAGCCATCCGCCTCGATCAATCGCCCGGCCGCGACATCGCTCTTAGCCGCTGCCGCGACATCGTCGGTGAGATTTGCGCGTAGCCGCGCCGCCAATTGCGGCGCGTCGGGCGCGCCCTTCACCATAGTCCCGATACGGGCCGCCTGGGCGCGATCCACCAGATGCGCCAGCACATCGTCATACGGCGTGGGCGCATAATGCGTCACGATCAGGTCGGTGAAGCGGTACAGCCCCGCCGCCACTGCCGCGCCCGCCGCCGCCATGCCCGCCAAAATGGTTCTGCGCTTCACGCCGCCACCTTTTTCAGATGATCGGCCAGCCGCAAGGTCAGCGCGATCAGATTGAGGGTGGGATTGGATGCGCCATAAGTGGGAAACACGGCGCTGCCCGCCACAAACAGATTGTTGACGCCATGCACCTTGCAATCGGCATCCACCACGCCTTGCTTGGGGTCTTGGTGCATGCGCGTGGTGCCCAAATGATGATGGCCCCAGTCCATGTTGCGCAGCCAATCCTCCCGGCTGCGGCAGTTGATCCGCAGCATCCCGGCCTTGGAGGCCAGCAATTGGCGCCCCAGCTCCACCAGCGTCTTGCGATAAAGCGCAAAATCATGGTCGGCGATGCGCATCTGAAGCATGAGCCGCGGCAGGCCCAGCGCGTCTTTTTCGCCCGTCAGCGTCAAGCGGCGGTCGGGATCGGGCGTCAATTCCATACCGCAGCCCAGGGAATAGGCGCGGGCGTTGGAGGCATCCACGCCCAGCGCGATGGCGGTGGTGATCACGGCCGCAGTGCCGGTTTCATCCAGCTCCACCGGTTGCTCCACCGTGGTGAGAGAGCCAAGTACTTTTTGCGCCCGGGCAAAGCCCGCCCGGGGCGCGAACGCCGCGCGCATCACCGCGCCATTGTCCATCTTGCGATTGTTGCCGTAATAAGGCGCCAGCGTGCCGCCGAACGCCACCAGCGTGGCGACATGGCGGGGAATGGGATTGTCGCCGAAGAAACGACCGACCAAATCATTCTGATTGCCCACGCCGGATTTCATCACATCGTTGGAGACCAGCAGCAGCCGCGCATTCTCCATGCCGCCCGCCGCCATCACCACATAGCGCGGCTTCACGGTGAAGCGGTTGCCGGCCCCGCCATTGGCATTGAGCGTCGCGGCCTCCAAACGGTCCACCCGCTGGCCATTTTGCGTCAGCCGGATGGCGGTGACATTGGCGTTCAGCAAGGGCTTGATGTTGGGCGCGCGCTTGAGATCGGGTTCGTAAAGCGCGCCGAACCGTGTGGGCAGCACATCGTTGCGTGTCTTGGAAAACTGGAACCAGCTGGTGTACAGCCCGCCGTCACCCAAAGGCAGTAGCGGCCCTTGCGCCGCCGCCAGGTGGTCTGCCTGGTCATAGCTCCAGGGTCCCGCTTCCACCAACTGCTGCGCCCGCGGATAATAAGGCGCCAGGGCCGCGCGGGTGAACGGCCAGCCGGAATGGGGCACCCAATCGCGTTTCTCGAAATCGCTTTCGTCCAAGGGACGGCACCAGCCGCCCCAATGATTGGTGCCGCCGCCCAGAAAGCGCAGCCGTCCCGCATCCAGTTCGGCATAATGATCGCCGCGATGGTCGCCGCCATACAGCTTTTGCACCGCCGGATCGAAATTGGCGCCACCCGATTCCAGCAGCAGAATATCGAGCTTGGTTCCCGCCAAGGCCAAGGCCAGCGAAATGCCGGCCGGACCGCCGCCGATCACCGCCAGGTCCGGGGTCAGCACACTGTCAGCGATAAGGGTGCGGGCGTCGAGAAACGCGCTCAAGGGGAATCCTAAATGTCTTCGCTATGGCCGACATTGAAGCCGCCATCCACCGCGATGGCCTGGCCGGTGATCCAGGAGGCTTGATCCGAAATCAGGAACAGCGCCATGGGTGCGATGTCTCCCGGCTCGCCCATGCGCCCCAAGGGATGCAGCGCCGCCAGCTTGGCGCGGCGTTCCGGCGGCAGATTGGCCAACAAGGGCGAGTTGACGAAGCCTGGACAGATGCAGTTCACCCGGATTTTGTCGGCGGCATAGTCCAGCGCCATGTTGCGGGTCAAAGAAACGACGGCGCCCTTGCTGGCGCTGTAGGCGGCGCGGTTGCGTGTGCCGGTCGTGGCCATCCCCGACGACAGATGCAGGATGGCGCCGCCAAAGGCGCGCAAATGGGGCAAAGCATGCTTGGACACCAGAAAGGCACCGCGCACATTCACCGCCATCACCGCGTCGAAATCGCTCATGGGGGTTTCGTCCACCTTGGCGCGCCGCGCGATGCCCGCGCTGTTCACCACCGCATCGATGCGGGGCAGGCCGGACAGCGCCCGCGTGACTTGTTCCTCATCGCTGATGTCGCAAATGCGGCTGTTGTCGAAAGGCGCGGTGACGCGGTCAATGGCGGTGATTTTGGCGCCTTCGGCCTCGGCGGCTTGCGCGATGGCCAGGCCCAGCCCGGAGGCCGCACCCGTCACCACCACATGTTTGCCGGAAAAGCGCATGCCCCGTCATAAACGGGGGATGGGCCCATTTCAACGATGACCGGCGCAGTGGTTCCATCTGGTCCCAACTTGCTCTAAAGCCGTTGCATGGATGCTCCGCTGCAAGTCGCCATCCTGGTCTTTCCCGACGCCGAAGTGCTCGACTTTGCCGGGCCGTTCGAGGTGTTTTCGGTCGCATCCCGGCTGGCCCGCGGTGAACAGGGCCTTGCACCTTTCGAGGTCTTTCTGGTCGGCAAGGACGGCGGCGAGGTCGCAGCGCGGCATGGCTTGCGGGTCACGCCAAGCCACAGCTTTGCCACCGTGCCGCGCGCCGATCTTTTGATCGTGCCGGGCGGGGCGGTGACCGAAGCGCTGGCGGATGACGCGGTGCTGGAATGGATCTGGCAGGCGCATCGCCATACGCAGATCACCGCGTCGGTCTGCACCGGCGCCTTCTTCCTGGCCAAGCTGGGATTGCTGGACGGCCTGGCCGCCACCACCCATTGGGAAGACATGGAACATCTGAAAGCCGCCGCGCCCTTAACCGAGCTGCGCGGCGGCGTGCCCTATGTGGTGCAGGGCAAGATC
>DATEEB010000288.1:0-4279 GCA_035281345.1 Rhizomicrobium sp.
CGCGGCGGCGGCGCGAGGATGTGGTGGACAAGATGGCGGCGGCCTACATCCTGCAAGGCGCGCTGGACCGTTTGCGGAATCTCAGATGACAAACGATTCCGGTCCCGCGCGCGTCCTCAAATATTTCCGCCCCCCCGTGCCGATCGACCGGCGCACCGAGCGCACCTTCCTGCTGGTGGGGGCCGCCGCTTTGTTCGCTGGCTATGACGTGAATATTTATGGACTGGCGACGACCCAAATTCAGGCATCGCTGCACATCCCCGAGAACCAGGTTGCGCTGACCGCCGCCTATTTCCGCATCGCTGCCGTCTTTGCCCTGTTGTTGGCGGCCAGCGCCGACTTGGTGGGGCGGCGGAGCCTGCTGCTCATCACCATTTTCGGTCAGGCGATCTTCACCCTGCTGACAGCCTTTGTCGGCGATCACCTATCCTTTGTGACAACCCAATTCCTCACCCGGGTCTTCGGCTATGCCGAGGAAATGCTCCTGTTCGTGGTGATCGCAGAGGAAATCGGAGCCAAGGCACGCGGCTGGGCCAATTCCACCATCATCGCTTTTTACTTTACCGGCGCAGGCCTTGCGGCGGCCGTCTTCGGGATGGTGGATTTTCTCCCCGGACACTGGCGTGCTTTGTATGTTATCGGCGCGATACCGATTTTCCTGGTGGCGTTCCTGCGCCAAAGACTGCCGGAAACCAAGCGTTTCGAAACTCAGGGCGAAATGGGCTTCAAAAAAAGCGCAGTCCTAGGCCTGCTGCGGGATATCGCCCGGCAATATCCCGCCCGCGTGACCATTGTGATCATCGCGGCGGCCGCTTTCGGTTTCGCCGTTTCGCCCGCGACCTTGCTGGCGCAGAAATATATGCAGGAGATGTACCATTATACCCCGTCACAAGTGAGCCTGATCCTGATCCCCGGCGGGCTGATCGGACTGGGCCTGACCATCGCGGCGGGACGGCTATCGGACCGGGTGGGCCGCAAGCCCATGGCCATTGTTCTGGCGGCACTAGCCGGAGTCAGTTTCTATTTCTTTTTCAACAACGCGCCGGGCTGGTCGGTTCCGTTTCTCTGGGTGTTGGGCTTTTTCGGTTTCTTCGCCGCCGACACCTTGATTGCGGGCTTTGCGCTGGAAATCGTGCCCACCCATTACCGCGCCACGGTGGGCGGCTTGCGCTATGCCATCGAGATTGGGGCCGGCGCCGTGGCGCTGGCCTTGGAGGGTTTGCTCTATGACGGACTGGGCGGCCATGGCCCCGCCATTCAGTGGCTCCTGGCATCCATTCCGATTACCATGATCGCCATTCTGTTCCTGCCCGAACCGGCGGGAAAGACGCTGGAGGAGATGAGCGGTGGTTAGACCGGTCCTGACATTGGTGTTTTGTCTGGCATCGTCTGCCGCCCTGGCCCAAACCACCCAAACCACCTGCAAGAAAAGTCCGGCGCTGACCGGTCCCTGCGCCACCGTCAAAGGCAGCCTGGGCCTCACCCCTGGGGTGGGCGTGACCTTGATCTCCGAGAACGGCACGCGCTTTTTGATCAAGGCGCCGCCAGACAGCAATGCCGACATCGCCAGCCGGGTAATGCAGAACTGGCTTTATTGGCAAAGCAAAACCGGGCGGATCAGCACCCGCATCAGCGGCGCTTTCCAGATCTGCCCCCTGCCCTCCCGGATCAATGGTGCCGGCATTAAGGATTTCGGCTGCATCAACAGCGGCACGCGCATCACGGTGGACAAAGAGGGGTCTTAACAGCCTCGCGGCCTTGCCGCCCCCGTCTTAGCTGTCTATAAGGCCCGCTTTAATGACATTGCCAAACTCAGGTCCCATCCTTCCCTCCAAGCATCTCTTGGGAATCGACGGGCTTTCCCCCTTTCATATCGCCGCGCTGCTGGATCTGGCGGAGACCTATGTCGTCCAGGGCCGGGCCCTCGACAAGAAAACCGCCCTGCTCAAGGGCCGCACCCTGATCAATCTGTTCTTTGAATCCAGCACCCGCACCCAGTCGTCCTTCGAACTGGCGGGCAAAAGACTGGGCGCCGATGTGATGAACATGTCGGTCAAGACCTCGTCGGTATCCAAGGGCGAGACCCTGCTGGACACCGCATCCACCCTCAATGCCATGCGCCCCGATATTCTGGTGGTGCGCCATCCCGATGCCGGCGCCGCCGAACTGTTGTCGCGCAAGCTGGATTGCAGCGTGATCAATGCCGGCGACGGCGCCCATGAGCATCCCACCCAGGCCTTGCTGGATGCGCTGACCATCCGCCGCCATCGCGGCTCTTTCGAAGGCCTGGTGGTGGCGATTTGCGGCGATGTGCTGCACAGCCGCGTGGCGCGCTCCAACTTGCGCCTGCTGTCCATGATGGGCGCGCGGGTGCGGCTGGTGGCGCCGCGCACCCTGCTGCCTTGCGACGCCGAACGTTTTGGCGTGGAGGTTTACACCGACATGGCCAAGGGCCTGGCGGGCGCCGACATTGTGATGATGCTGCGGCTTCAATTGGAGCGCATGACCGGCGCCTTTGTGCCCTCGGCGCGGGAATATTTCCGCTTCTATGGCCTGGACCGCGCCAAGCTTTCGCACGCCAAGCCGGGCGCGCTGGTGATGCATCCGGGTCCCATGAACCGGGGCGTGGAAATCGCCAGCGATATTGCCGACGATGTGCAGGTCAGCCTGATTTCCGAACAGGTGGAGATGGGGGTCGCCTTACGGATGGCGATTTTGGATGCGCTTGCCAGAGGAATGGCCCGCGATGAAAAAGGGGCGATGGCATGAAGCGCACCGCCTTCCGCAATGCCCGGCTGATCGACCCGGCTTCCGGCTTGGACGCCAAGGGTGGCTTGCTGGTGGAGAATGGCCGCATCGCCGATGTGGGTCCGCGCCTGTTCAACGACGCCGAACCCGGCGATCCCGAAGTGATCGACTGCCGGGGCTTGATCCTGGCGCCGGGATTGATCGACTGCCGCGTCTTCACCGGCGAGCCGGGCGCGGAACATCGCGAGAGCCTGGAGTCCGCCAGCATGGCCGCCGCCGCCGGCGGCGTCACCTCCATGATCGTGATGCCCAACACCGATCCGGTGATCGACGAGCCGTCGCTGGTGGATTTCCTTTTGCGCCGCGCCCAAGCCACCGCCAAAGTGCGCGTGCTTCCCTGTGCCGCCCTCACCAAGGGGCTGGCCGGCGAGACCATGACCGAGATCGGTCTCTTGAAAGAGGCCGGCGCCATCGCCTTTACCGACGGCGACCGTTCGGTGGCCAATGCACGGGTGCTGCGCCGGGCACTGGCCTATGCCGCGACCTTCGATGCCTTGGTGATCTCCCATGCCGAGGACCCCGAATTGGTGAAAGGCGCCAGCGCCACCGAAGGCGAGTTCGCCACCCGGTTGGGCCTGCCCGCCGCGCCCGCCATCGCCGAAGCCATGATGGTGGAGCGCGACATAAGGCTGGTCGAATTGACCGGCGCGCGGCTGCACTTCAGCCAGATCTCCACCCGCGCCAGCCTGGAGGTGATCGCCGCCGCCAAGGCGCGCGGACTGCCGGTGACCTGCGGCGTCGCCGCCCATCATTTGACTCTGAACGAGTTGGATGTCGGCGCCTACTACACCTTCCGCAAGGTGCGCCCGCCACTGCGCAGCGAAGAAGATCGCGCCGCCATGGTGGAAGGCGTGGCCAGCGGGGTGATCGATGTGATCGTCTCCAGCCACGAGCCGCAAGGCGCCGACACCAAGCGTCAACCCTTCGCCACCGCCGCCGCGGGCACGGTAGGATTGGAGACCCTGCTCCCCGCCACCCTGTCGCTGGCGCATAATGGCCAGGCCGGCCTATCGCATGTGCTGGCCACCCTGACGGCTGCGCCCGCGCGCATCTTCGGCTTGGAAACGGGCAAACTTGCCAAGGGGGCGCCCGCCGACCTGGTTCTGTTGGACGAAGGCGAGCCCTTTGTGGTGGATGCCGAAAAGCTGCATTCACGCGCCCGCAACACCGCCTTTGACGGGCGCAAATTCCAGGGCCGGGCGCGCGCGACCTTTGTCGGCGGCGCCAAGGTGTTTGACGCCCGGTAGATTTCCATCCGTCATACTGGCATCGTCGCCGCCATGATCCTCTTGCAAGCACTTTTGCTCGGCTATCTTCTGGGCACGCTTCCCTTTGGTTTGTTCTTTACCTGGGTCTCGGGCGCGGGCGATGTGCGCAAGATCGGCTCCGGCAATATCGGCGCCACCAATGTCTTGCGCACCGGAAAAAAATGGGCAGCCGCTGCAACGCTTTTGTGCGATGGCGCCAAGGG
>DATEEB010000289.1:0-2430 GCA_035281345.1 Rhizomicrobium sp.
GGGGCAGAAGGTTCATAAATTGCGGGCGGCCTTGCGGGCTTTGCGCGAGGGGGACCGCTTTCTGGTGTTCGTCGATGCGGACATTGAGCCTCCGGCGCGGCTGGTGGGGCGGCTGCTCTTTCCTCTGGTGCGCGGGAAGGCGGATATTGTGACCGGATACCGGTTGCTGTTGCCGGAGGCGAATGCGGCGGCGGCGCTGGTGGGGGCGGTGGAGATGCAGCTTGCGACCCTGCCGCGCGCCGCGAGCGCGACCATGCCCTGGGGCGGTGCGATGGCGCTGACGCGGGAGGTGGCGGAGCGGCTGGATCTGGATGCGGCTCTGGCGGGGCGCTTGTCCGACGATATGGCGATTGGCCTCGCCGGATGGCGCGCGAAGCTGCGGTTGCGGCCGGTGCGGGATTTGCTGGTGGCGAGTCCGCTGGAGGGGCGCGGGGCGATTGGTTTCGGGGTGCGGCAGTATCGGCATATCCTGACCAACAGTGCGGGCATGTGGCTGATTGCTTGCGCTGTGGTGGGTGGCCAAGCTTTGGGTTGGGTCTGGGCGCTGGGTTGGGGCGGCTGGAGTGCTGTGGCCGTGGGCTATGCGGCGGCTGCGGGACGGGTGCTGGTGCGGCGGCGGATCATCGCGGGCGTGGTGGAGCCGGGGCAGGCGCGGGCGGCGCGGCGGTCGCTCTGGTGGGATGTGCTGGCGCCCTTTGCGGTGTGCTGGGTGCATTGCGGGATGCAGTTGGCGGCGGCGTGGTCGAACCGGATCAGGTGGGGAGGGTATGATTATTGGGTGCAGGGTGGAAAGGTCCTGCGGATGCGGAGGGCGGGTACTGTTTTCGACCGTCGGCGAACCACAGAAGGTAAATGCTAGTTTCTGCAAAAGCGGACATCGTAGGTGTCCGGAGGTGGAGAAGCAGATCGGTTAAACTCCGAGGCGAGGCGACAGTATGAAATTACAAGCAGACCGTGATTGCTTTTCAGCACCTATCCCGGAGATATTCAAAGCCGCCAGACTTCTGAATGTAGCCGTAGATGCTCATCTACGTGGCTATCATGACGAAGCGCAAAATCTCATTCGGCAAGCGGACATGCCGGTAATTGGTGAGTGGCTCGACGGTATATGGTTGGGTGGCAATACCGCTATACGAGCTATCCGGAAAGTAGATGTGCTTCCGCCCGTGTTACGGAAAGAAGATAGACATCAACCCCGGGATGCTCCTTATGAAATGAAGCGTGCGTTAGTGTCTCGTGACGGCCATCACTGCCGTTTTTGTTCGATTCCACTCATCAGACCGGAAGTGCGTAAAGAGCTTAACAAGTTATATCCCACCGCTGCCCGTTGGACATCAACCCGCGCCCCGGATCAACATCGCGGCTTACAGGTGATGTGGCTGCAATACGATCATGTTGTTGTGCATTCGCGCGGCGGTAAAACGAGTATGGATAATATCGTAGTAGCTTGCGCTGCCTGCAACTTCGGGCGGGATCGCTATATGCTTGCCGAAGTTGGTCTTCGCGATCCGCGCGAGCATTTAAGAACGCCAACTTGGGATGGGCACGCCGATTGGGATGGGCTTGAGAGAATCTTGCCAGAAAACAAACGATTTTTGCAAGCAGCCCTTCCCCCTTCGCGGGAATGACGAATTGGGTAGGTGGCACGCCGATTGGCTGATGCACGGCGCAAGCGTTTCTCGACTTCGCTCGAAACGAACGGAGGTTAGAACCCCGCCGGAAACAAATGCTTGCCCTGTTCGTCCAGCCGCAGGACGACTTTGCCCGCGACCGCGCTGAGCGGCAGGTCGCCATAGAGATGCGGGAAGAGGGCGCCGCCGCGTGACTCTTCCCATTTGAGCGTTTCGCCGAAGGGGGCGAGGTCGACCATCACCATCACCAGATTGTCCTGACCCGCGAAATGCCTGGCGGCGATTTCGGCGGCCTGCTCGCGGGTGGACATGTGGATATAGCCGTCAGCCAGATCGACGGGCGCGCCCTTGAACACGCCGTCGGTCTTTAGCTGGTTATACTGATCCTTGGTCAGGATCTTGTAGGCGAAGAGGTCCGTCATGCCTCGTCAGATTCCGGGGGTGCCGCCACTTCCGTCGCGTCCTCGGCTTCGTCGCTTTCCTCGATCTTCGCAGCGCTGACGACATGCTCATCGTCCGACACGTTGAAGAGGCGCACGCCCGCCGAGTTGCGGCCGATCACGCGCAAGGATTCGAGGCCCATGCGGATCAGCTTCGCCTGATCGGTGACGAGCATCAGCTGGTCGCCCTGCGTCGCGGGGAAGCTGGCGACGACCGGGCCGTTGCGGCCGATATTGTCGATATTGGTGATGCCCTGGCCGCCGCGCCCGGTACGGCGATAGTCATAGGCCGAGGACAGTTTGCCATAGCCATTGGCGCAGACGGTGAGGATGAACTGTTCCTTCGCCTGCAATTCGGC
>DATEEB010000290.1:0-6171 GCA_035281345.1 Rhizomicrobium sp.
CGCCCAGGTGATGCCGAACGAATCCTTGCATTGGGCATAGCGGTCGCCCCAGAACATGTCGGAAGGCGGCATGTTGCCGTTGCAACCCGCATCCACCGCCCGCTGCCAGGCCGCATCCACGTCCTGCACCGGGAACATCAGGGAAAAACCCGCCGCCGGAACATAGCCGCAGCCATGCTCGGGATAGGGATCGTTGAGCATCACCGAACCGCCATTGATATAGAGATGGACATGCATGGTGCGCCCCTGCTCGTCGGGCGGATAGACATGCGCCTGCTCGGCGCCGAAGGCTTTTTTGTAGAATTCGGCTGCCTTGAGCGCGCCTTCCACGCACAGATAGGTCACGACGCCGCCCTTTACGGGAATTTTGGGTTGTTCCATGAAACTCTCCTTTGGTGATGCCTCTAGGACGGACGCGCGGACGCGAAGCCGACAAGCGCGCGCAATTTTTGTGTGAAATTTCTAAACCTTGCTGTCCGCCATCAGCCGGTCCAGATGCCGGCGGATATGGGCGGCTTCCGCGGCCGTGTTGGCCAAGGCAATGGCCCGGTCGAAGGCGACCCGCGCTTCTTGTGTGCGGCCCAATTGTGACAACCAGGCGCCACGCGCGCCAAAATAATGAAAGTAACCCGACAAGGAATCTTCCAAGGGCGCGATCATTTCCAGCGCGGCCGCCGGACCATGCAGTTTGGCCACCGCCACGGCGCGGTTGAGCGTGATCACCGGCGATGGCTGCATCCGTTCCAGCGCCAGATAAAGCCCTTCTATGCCCGCCCAGTCGGTTTGCGCGGGCGTGGCGGCGCGCGAATGGGTGGCAGCAATCGCCGCTTGCACCTGATAGGGGCCGGGGCGGTTGTGCCGCATCGCTTTGTCCACCAGCGCCAGCCCTTCGCCGATCAGCTTGTCGTTCCACAAGCTGCGATCCTGATCGTCCAGCAGGATGACTTCGCCCTCGGCGTCAAAACGGGCGGCAAGCCGTGCCTGCTGCAGCAACATCAAGGCGATGAGGCCCATGATCTCGGGCTCGGTCTGGAACAGGCGCAACAAAAGCCGCGCCAGGCGGATGGCTTCATCGCACAAGGGCGCGCGCTCCGGATCGTTGCCCGCGCTATAGCCTTCGTTGAACAACAGATAGATCATCGCCGCCACCGCCGCGACGCGTTCGGCGCGCTCGGCCGCGCCTGGCGCCTCGAACGGGACCTCAGCTTTGGCGATGCGGGCCTTGGCGCGGGTGATGCGCTGTTCCATCGCAGCTTCGCTGACCAGAAAAGCGCGCGCGATCTGCGCCACCGTCAGGCCCGATACGATGCGCAGCGCCAAAGCGATCTGCTGCGTCGCCGGCAGGTCGGGATGGCAGCAGATGAACAGCAGCCGCAGCACATCGTCGCGGTAATGCGAACCGTCCAGCCGCTCGGCCAATTGACTTTCCGCATCCTCCAGATCGGAAATCTCCTCATCCGGCGGCAGCTGCGTGATGCGGCTCTGCTTGCGCACCCCGTCCAGCGCCGCATTGCGCCCCACCAGGATCAACCAGGCGCAGGGATCGCGGGGCGGGCCTTTTTCCGGCCAGCTTTTCAAGGCGCGTAGGCAGGCATCCTGGAACGCTTCCTCGGCCCGGTCCATGTCGCGGAAATAGCGCAGCAAGGCCCCGACCGCCTGCGGGCGGGCGGCGGTGATGGCGCCATTGATCCAAACCAGGTCCGTCACCGCAGCAGTTCCCTCAATAGGCCCTTATCATTTCGGTGGGCGCGTTGGGCCGGGCCTCGGGCACGTAGAGCGCGATCGGCCGTATCTCATAAACACTGGTGGGATTGGCGGCGGAAAGCGCTTTGGCCACATCCAGCGCGGCATCGAGATTGTCGACATCGATCACATAAAAGCCCAGCAACTGTTCCTTGGTCTCGGCGAAGGGACCGTCGATCACCATGCCGCCGCGCAGGGTGGTGGCGGCGGTGGTGGGGAGCAGGCGCAGGCTGGGGCCGAGCTTTCCTTCTTTCACCAGCCTTTCATGGACTGTCGAAAGCCGGCCCATCACGGCATCGTCTTCTTCCTTGCTCCAGGACCAGACGACATCTTCCTTGTTGTAGCAGAGCAGGGTGTAGAGCATTGGCTTTCCTTGATTTCTTCCGAGGACGGGCGAGTATGCCCTGGGCCGACAGGCCCATGAAATAAATACCCGGCATCATCGTGAAATATAATTCCGCAGGTCTTGTCGGCTTGAGCCCTGCCCCGCCGTCCTTGAGCCAGAACCGACGCCTTGGAGACAAAATGAGCCAGTATGAACTGACCCTGACCCGTCTGCTGGATGCTCCGGCCGACAAGCTATTCCGCTGCTGGACCACGCCGGAGCTGATGAAACAATGGTTCGCGCCCAAGCCCTATACCGCCCCGGTGATCGAAATCGACCTGCGGCCCGGCGGCGCCAACAAGGTGGTGATGCAAAGTCCGGAAGGTCAGGAAATCCCCTGTCCCGGCCAATATCTGGAAGTGGTGCCGGGCCGCAAACTGGTCTTCACCGACGCCTTCATCGGCGACTGGGCGCCCAAGGACGGCGCGCCCTTCATGGTGACCACCATCACCTTTGAACCGGAAGGCGATAAGACGCATTACACCGTTGTCGTCCGCCACTGGAACGAGGCCGATCTCAAGAAACATGAAGCGATGGGTTTTCATGAGGGATGGGGCATTTGCGGCGGTCAGCTCGAAGCCCTGGCCAAGACACTTTAGGCCAAACCGACAAAGTCAGCAAAAAGGAACGCAGTCATGACCATCAACCAGAAAATCATCACCCATCTTTGGTTCGACAACAATGCCGAGGAGGCGATCAACTTTTACATCACCCTGTTCCCCAATTCGAAAATCACCACCATCGTGCGCTATGGCGATACCGGACCCGGTCCCAAGGGCAGCGTGATGTCCATCGGTTTCATCCTCAACGGCCAGGAATTCGCGGCCATCAATGGCGGGCCGCAATTCAAACACAGCGCGGCGATGTCCATGATGGTCTGGTGCGACACCCAGGCCGAGATTGATGAACTGTATAGCAAGCTGCTCGCGGGCGGCGGCAAGGAGCAGGCCTGCGGCTGGGTGCAGGATCGCTTCGGGCCGATCTGGCAGGTGAACTATAAGCGCCTGCAAGACATGGTCGGCGGCGGCGACCCCAAAGCTGCCGACCGTGCGTTTACGGCCATGATGACCATGAAAAAGATCGATGTGAAAAAGCTGGAAGATGCTTATGCCGGAAAGTGATGCGCGGTTCGCCGAAGGCGAACGAAATGGTCCAGTGGACCATTTCGAGCGACGAACGGTCGATAGCGACAGCGTATCGACGGCTTGGGCGAGCGGCCGGCCGGCAGGGCGTGAGCCATGCCCAGGCTGAACATGTTCAACAGCGTTTCGCTGGACGGTTATTTCACCGACTCTAATAACGATATTAGCTGGGCTCATGCCGGCAGCAGCGAGGATGCCGACGATTTTCAAGAATTTGTCGCCGGCAACGCCAAGGGCGCAAGCGCGCTGGTGTTCGGCCGCCTCACCTATGAAATGATGGCCAGCTTCTGGCCCACTCCGGCGGCGGCGCAGCAGATGCCGGAGGTGGCGGCAGGCATGAACCGGGCGAAGAAGTATGTCTTTTCCCGCAACCTGAAAAAGGCGGATTGGGCCAATACCACGGTGCTGAACGGCGATCCCGTCCCGGAAATTGCCAAGCTCAAGCGCGCGGACAGCCCGGGTCTGACCATTCTGGGCAGCGGCAGCATCGTGAAACAGTTGGCGGCAGCGGGCCTAATCGACGACTATCAGTTGATGGTCTGTCCCGTGATCCTGGGCAGCGGCCGGACCTTGTTCGACGGCATTCCCGGCCGGCCGGTGCTTAAACTGGCCAACAGCCGCACTTTCAAAAACGGCAAGTCATTCTTGCACTACACCGCTTAGCCAAAGAGCTTTTTGTATTCCTCCGGCTTGAAGCCGACCGTCAGCTTACCTTTTACGTCCAACACCGGACGCTTGATCATGGACGGCTGGGCCAGCATCAGGGCGATGGCTTTTTTCTCGGTGAGGTTTTCCTTGTCGGCTTCGGGCAATTTCTTGAAAGTGGTGCCGGCGCGGTTGAGCAAGACTTCCCAGCCAACCTTCTTGGCCCAGCCTTCCAGAGTCGCTTTGTCTATCCCAGTGACTTTGTAGTCATGGAACTGATGCGCGACCTTGCGCCCCTCCAGCCAGGCACGGGCACGCTTCATGGTGTCACAATTCTTGATTCCGTAGACCGTCGTCACAGCATCCTTGCCCGGGGCTATTTGTCCGCAGACAGCCAACGATAGACAAAGCCCGCGATCGCCGCACCCACCAACGGCGCCACCCAGAACAGCCATAACTGGTCGATCGCCCAACTGCCCTGGAAGATGGCCGGCGCCGTGCTGCGCGCCGGATTGACGCTGGTGTTGGTCACCGGGATGGAGATCAGGTGGATCAGGGTCAGGCACAGGCCGATGGCAATGGGGGCGAAGCCCGCCGGCGCCGATTTGTGCGTCGAACCTAGGATCACGAACAGGAAGATAAAGGTCATCACCATTTCGCACACCAGCGCGGCATGCAGGCCGTAGCCGCCCGGCGAATGCTCGCCATAGCCGTTGCTGGCGAAACCGGCATGCACATCGAAACCGGCTTGACCGCTGGCGATCAGATAAAGGATGCCTGCACCGGCAAGACCGCCCAGAAGCTGGGCGATGATGTAGCCGGGCAGATCGCCAACAGGAAACCGCCCGCCGGCCCAAAGCCCCACCGACACGGCGGGATTGAGGTGACAGCCCGAGACATGACCGATGGCAAAAGCCATGGTCAGCACCGTCAAGCCGAAGGCCAGCGACACGCCGGCAAAACCGATACCCAGTTCGGGAAAGGCGGCGGCCAACACCGCCGACCCGCACCCGCCCAGCACCAGCCAGGCCGTTCCGATAAATTCCGCGGCAAGTTTGCGGGTCATTACCCGTCCTTTCTCTGTTTCTCCCCGCAGGAAAGCCTAGGCGCGTTACCGCACAGAGTCGATTGGACGAAGGAGGCATGACCGGGCGCGGCATCGGCTAACCAGCCAGCCTTGGCATTTGCATATCCTGTTGCCGCAAGAACGTCTTTACAGTATGTAAAGTTTTTAAAGTGCTGGACTTTACACTATGTCAAGTCAGGAAACGGCGGCCGGTGATACCCGCAGCCGGATTTTGGAAGCCGCCTTGGCCCGGGTTCGCGAAAGCCAGGGCGAAGGCCTGACCATGGCCGAGGTCGCCGCTCAGGCCGGCCTGTCCCGCCAGGCGGTCTATCTGCACTTTGCCGACCGCAAGGCGCTGATGATCGCCCTGGCCCGCTATGCCGATGAGGCCCGCTATGCCGATAAGGAAAGAGGGCTGGCGGCCAAGATGGCCAGCATCCTGGGTGCCCCCAGCGCCCGGGCCGCAGTGGCGGCGATGGTGGCGATGCAGGTGAACGACAATCCCGGCCTGTGGCCGGTGGCGCGGCTTTTCGACCGGCTGCGCCGCGATGATCCCGCCGTGGACGCCGCCTGGCAGGAACGGCTGGCCAACCGGCTTGCGGGCTGCCGCGCCATCGCCGAGCGCTTCAAGGCGGAAGGCGCGCTGGCGCCGCATCTGTCGGTGGATAGCGCCGCCGATCTGCTCTGGACCCTGACCTCGCAGCAAATGTGGGAAGAACTGGTCATGGGGCGCGGCTGGACCGCCGAACGCTATCGCAGCCATGTCACCTATCTGGCGGTGGGTGCGATGACGAAATGAAAAACGCATGGCTAGAGTGAATTGTTTTCTGATTGAATCCAACCCAGCTTGTCATCCCGGCCAAGCGATGGTCGATAGGTCTTGAGCGGCAGCGAAAGACGCGTATCGACGCATCGCGCGGGTCCGTAGCGTCAGCGTGCGGACGGATCCATCTTGCAGGCGGTATGATGGATCCCGGATAGCCGCTACGCGGCTTCCGGGATGACAAGTTCGGGTAAATTTGACCACAACTGGCTCTAGCGCAGGCTCCCGGCCTGCCAGTCATAGATGGCCTTGATCGGCGGCCATTGGCTGGGGGCGATCAGGTTGATCACATTGAGGGTGAGATTGTCGCGGATCATCCAGGCGGTGAAAATCTCCAACGCCAGCGCCAGCGCGATCACCCAGCGCG
>DATEEB010000291.1:0-2679 GCA_035281345.1 Rhizomicrobium sp.
CCAAACCGGCCGGTAATATATTGTTCGGTCTTCTTATTATCCGGCGCCGTGAAAATCTTTTCCGTCGCGCCATACTCCATCAGCTCGCCCAGATACATGAAGGCGGTATAGTCACTGGAGCGGCTGGCCTGCTGCATATTATGGGTGACGATCACGATGGTGTAATCGGCCACCAGCTCCTCGATCAGCTCTTCGATTTTGGCGGTGGAAATCGGGTCCAGCGCCGAGCAAGGCTCGTCCAGCAGGATCACATCTGGACGCGTGGCCACGCTGCGGGCGATGCAAAGCCGCTGCTGCTGACCGCCGGACAGCGATAGGCCGGAAGCGTTCAGCTTGTCCTTGACCTCTCCCCACAGCGCGGCGCGGGTCAGCGCATGCTCCACCCGGCCGTCCATTTCCGAACGCGGGATGCGCTCATAGAGTTTGATGCCGAACGCGATATTGTCGTAGATCGACATGGGAAACGGCGTGGGCTTCTGGAACACCATGCCGATGCGGGCGCGCAGCAGGTTGAGATCCTTGACCTTGAGAAGATTCTCGCCGTCCATCAGAATTTCGCCTTCGGCCCGCTGGTGGGGATAAAGCTCAAAAATGCGGTTGATGGCGCGCAGCAAGGTGGATTTGCCGCAGCCGGACGGCCCGATGAAGGCCGTCACTTTGCGGTCCAGGATCGGCAGGGTGATATTCTTCAGCGCTTTGCTGGTGCCGTAATAGAAATTCAGGTCCTTGATATCGATCTTGGCCTTTTCCGCCGCCTGGGGCGCGGTCTGATGGTCCGGGGTCAATTGCACGGCAGTGTCCATGGATCAGGTCCGATTCTTATTCTCAAGGATGCGGGCGACGATGGAAAGCACCAGCACCGTCGCGGTGATCAAAAGCGCACCGGCCCAGGCAAGACCATGTTGATCCTGATAAGGCCCGGTGGCGAAGGTGTAGATGACCGCCGGCAGGCTGGCCATGGGTTGGTTCATCGCCTCTCCCACGTTCCAGTTCCAGCCGCTGTTACCGAGCGCGGTGAACAGAAGCGGCGCGGTTTCGCCGGAAATGCGCGCCACCGCCAAAAGAACACCGGTGATGATACCGGCGCGCGCCGCTTTCCAGGTGACCGCCTTGATGACGAAACTTTGGGGGGCGCCCAAGGCACTGGCCGCCTCGCGCAGGCCGTTTGGAACCAACAGCAGCATGTTCTCTGTGGTGCGCACCACCACCGGAATGACGATTACCGTCAATGCTGCCGCACCCGCCCAACCGGAAAAATGGCGCATCGGCACCACCAAAATCTCGTAGATGAACAGGCCGATGATGATGGAGGGGGCCGACAACAGGATGTCGTTGACGAATCTGACCACGAAGGCGAGTTTGCCGTGACGCGCATATTCCGCCAGATAGGTGCCGGCGAAAATCCCGATCGGCGTGCCCGCCGCCACCGCGATGGTGCTCATCAGGATGCTGCCGCCGATGGCGTTGGCCAGTCCGCCCTTGCTGCCTGGCGGCGGCGTGATTTCCGTGAAAAGAGTCGGCGACAGCGCCGAAATGCCGTCCACCAGCAAGCCGCCCAAGATGAAAGCCAGCCATACCAGGCCGAAAAAAGCGGCTGCCATGGACAGAATAATGAACACGCTGTTGGCCAGGCGGCGGCGAAAATAGAGCGCGGGATTGCGTGTCACCTATTTCCCCTTGTTCCGTTCCAGGCGCAGCAGCATCAACTGGGCGCAGGACAAGACAATGAAGGTGATGACGAAGAGAAGAAGGCCAAGTTCGATCAGGGCCGAGCGATAAAGATCGCCGGTCGCTTCGGTGAATTCGTTGGCGATAGCCGCCGAAATGGATGTGCCCGGCGCGAACAGCGAAGGCGCAATCCGGTGCGCGTTGCCGATCACAAAGGTGACCGCCATGGTCTCACCCAAGGCGCGGCCCAGGGCCAGCATGGCGCCGCCCACAACCCCGGTAGAGCAAAAGGGCAAGCAGACTTTCCATATCACTTCCCAACTGGTGGCGCCCAAGCCGTAGGAAGCTTCTTTCAACACGCTGGGCACGGTCTCCAGCACATCGCGGGTGACCGCCGAGATGAACGGCAGGATCATGATAGAGAGGATCAGGCCGGCAGTGAGGGTGCCGATGCCAAAGGTGGCACCGCCGAACAGCGTGCCCAGCACCGGTACATCCGCCAGAGCAAGCGCCACCGGTTCCTGCACATGCAGCTGGAACCAAGGGGCGAACACGAAGAAGCCCCAGATGCCGTAGATGATGGACGGGATGCCGGCCAGCAATTCGATGGCGATGCCGACGGGGCGGCGCAAGGGACGGGGACAAAGCTCAGTGAGAAAGACCGCAATCCCGATACCCACCGGCAGCGCAATGATCATGGCGATGGCGCTGGTGACCAGGGTGCCGTAGATCGGCGCCAAGGCGCCGAAATGCTCCCGCGTGGGACGCCAAGCCTCTTCAACAATGAAGGTAAAACCAAACGCCTTCATGGCGGGCGCGGCGCCGATCACCAGCGAGGTGATCACGCCGGCAAAAATGACCAGCACCGCAACGGCCGCCGCCAGCGCGATGAAACGGAAAATGGCGTCGCCGGCCCCGGTCCGGCGGGGAGTCTCGGCACGGGCAGAAAGGGCGGCAGGATCGCGCAAACTGATATCGGTCAAAAACAGCCCCAGAAATGTCGGAACGGGG
>DATEEB010000292.1:0-16900 GCA_035281345.1 Rhizomicrobium sp.
GCGCAAATCTCCGGCGCGGGCGATCAGCGCCGCTTGCTTGCCCCAGAAATCCAGCGACCAGCGCAGCCGCGCCTGGACATCGCCCACCCATTGCCAGGAGCCGCCGAAGGGCCGGGGCAACAGATAGTTGTTGCTCAGCAATTGGCGTTGTTCGGAGCCGTCCAGATTGAGATTGGGATAGTCCAGCGCGCGCGCCGCCGACAATTCGGCCTGGGCGGCGCGAATGCGCGCCAGGGCGCTTTGCAGCGTGGGATTGCCGGCGAGCAATTGCCCCACCAGGCTGTTCAATTGCGGATCGCCGAACGCCGTCCACCAATCGGCTTGCAGATGCGGCGCAGCCTGATCGCCCAGCCCCAGCGCGCCGGCGGCGATTTCGGTCTGCGATGGCGTGGTCGGCGGCGCCTGCACGCAGCCGGTCAGCGGCAGTGCCAGAAATAATGCGGCGACCTGACTCCTGTTCAATCTGTTCCCCGCCGATGCGTGAGCGGCCAGCATCGCCTGATTCGTCTTTTCTTAAGGTTACCGCCGCGCCTGCGGGCAGCCCAACCAGGCGGCTCGGCAGGATCGCCTTGGGAATATCTAAGATATTGATTTATATGGAATTATTTCGATTTCCGGAATCGGTCCGCCACAGCGATGGCGGTGAAAATCGCCACCAGGCACAAGGGAATTAACGCGGCGGTGCGGAACGAGGCCGATGCCGCAGCCGTGAGGATGCGGGTGAGCTCGGCCCCCTGCGCGCCAGCCACCAGGGCCGCATCCCCGCCCGCCGCTGCTAGCTTGGCCTTGTCATAGACCGCCCCCAGATAGGGCAAAACGACATAGGTGCAAGCCGCGCCGGCCGATCCCATCAAGCCGAACACCATGGTGCCGCTGCGCGGATAGCGCTCGGCCACCGTCGCCAGCATGGTGGGCCAGAAGTAAGCAACCCCAAAGCCCCATACGGTTGCCGCCAAAAGCACCGTCACCGGGCTGTTGGCGCCAGCCAACGCAAGCAATCCCAGCATGGCGAATATCGAAGAGGAGATCAGCAATCCGATATTGCCCAGCCGCTTGACCAGCGGCCCCGCAAAATGACGCATCACAAACATCAGCCCGCTGACATAGGCCAGCACCAGGATACCGCGCATGCCCACGATCTGGCTCAGCGCCACGTCCAGCCACTGACCCGGCGCAAATTCGGTGGAGGCGGTGAACATCATCAACACCACCCAGATGAAAATCGTCGGACTTTGAAGCGTGGCTTTGATCATTTCGCCCGGCGTCACCGGCGCGTCCGTGGACGCGCTGACGGGCGGCAGTTTTTCGCGCAGCGTCAACGCGGCGAACACAAGGCACAGCAGCACCAGCGGAATCATGTTCCAGCGCCAGGGCAGCATGGCATTGTCTATCGCCAGGCCCAGCAATGCGCCGCCGACCAGCCCCGCCGGATACCAGGCATGCAAGATGCTGAGACGGCTGACTCGATCCTCGGGATAAAGCGCGCTGGTCAACGGGTTTATCACCGTTTCCACCATGCCCCAGCCCAAGCCCTGTATCAGCATGCCAATCAGCAAGCCGGTATAAGGCGAAAGTCCCAGCGCGCCGGCCCCCGCGACCACAGCAAATCCCGCCGCCATCAGCGCGGCGGCGGCGATCAGCGCCCGGCCGAACCCGATTTTCGCCAGCACCGCGCTGGCCAGCAGCAAAGTGATGGCGAACCCGGCAAAGGCCGCGCCGAGCACGGTCGCCAGACGTTCGCCCGCGGTCAGGGCGCCGAGCGGATCGAGATATTCGCCGCGCATATGCACCGCGGTTGCGGCACGCATGCTGACAGCCGCACCCGCCGTAAACAGAGCCAGCAAGGTGATGATGAAAATACGTCCGCGATGAAGCGGTGCGGCGTCATTTATCATTATATTATGTGACCGAGTTTCCCGGCCCTCCCCTTTTTACGGAGCCTAGCACAGCCAAGCTGCTTCTCGTAAAGTCGCCGCATGCCCCTTCATCCCCAAACCGCGCTTGCCATCGCGCGCCGGCGACCTGCCGACCAGGATGGCGCCTACCAATCCGTGACGCCGGTGGCGGATTTCCTTTACAGGCTGGCCTGACATGAAATTACGCTTGGTGTTTCTTGTACTTTTGCTGACGCTTCCGGCCGAGGCGCGCGAATTCTCCAGCACGATCACCGAAGCCGAGCGGATCATGCCCATCCGCCCGGAATTCAAGACCCCCGACGAACCGAACCAGCTCTTTTATGTGCAGCGCTCGCCCAATGCCAACACCGTGGTCTATGCCGCAAAATTGGATGGCGCGGGCAATTTCGATTCCCGCAGCCCCGTCGAGGGTTTTTGGCGCAAGTTCAACATCGATGGCCGCAAACAGCCGCTCACCATGATCGAACGGATGATGGCCTATGGCGTGCGGAACGCGGCGCGCAAGAAAGACCAGCCGATCTTTTTTTCGATCGCCGCCCTGCCCCAGCGCCAGTTGACCCTGCAATGGGATGCGCAGCATCGCCCCATCGCAACCATGGCCATGGGCGGGCGCACCGTGAAGCTGGCCTATGTTTATCTGCATGTGGTGGAAGGCGGGCTATTGCCCAGCGTGCCGGAGCTCGACATTTTCGGCACCGATATCGCCAGCGGCAAGGCGGTCCATGAACATCTTATCCCGAAGTAGAGTCCGCATAGTGCGGGGTATCTACCAGGCGCGCGCCTAACCCGCGCCGCTTTTGAATCACAAGCAGGCCTCGCGCCACCGCGATCAGCAGCAGCAGCGGCGCCAGCCAGCCGGCAAAAAACGGCGCCATATAGCCGAATTCGCCCATCAGAACGAAGGCTTTGGACGCGAAATGGGCGAGATACCCCGCGAGCAGAACGGTGACCAGGGCGAACCAGCGCGTCTGATAGGCGAAATAGAGCAGGGATAAAACCGCGCCCAACAGCGCCATGGCGCAGGTAAAGAGCGTCTCGCCAAAGATCAGTTGCAGCCGTGTCTTATAGCCATAGACATAGCGCGGCATGATCGGCGCCCCGGCCAATGCCGTAAGTTCGCCCAGGCGCAGATATTGCGGCGACAGTCCCAGATTGCGCAGCCACAATTCGTCCAACGCCATGGTGACGGTCCGCCTTGCGAAAGGGGTCCGTGTTTCTTCTTGCGCGGCCGTCGTGCTCAGCACATCGCCGCGGTTCGCGGCGTCGGCGCGCCAGGCGTGACCGTTTTCCAGCAGCCAGACATTGCGCGGCCTGGGCGTGGCCAGCGCCGCGGTATCCACCGCACCGAGATGACCTTCGCTGTCCAGTTTGTAAATGGTGACATTGTGCAGCTTGAGCGGCGGGCCATATTCGATTTCCGCACGCAGCAGGCCGTCGGGAAGCGCAATCCAGTGATTGCCACCGCTGCGGGCCCGGTCCAGGCGAATGCCCTCGCGCCCCAGCCTTTCGGCAATCTGCACATGGATCGCGGCGGGCCTCAGCCAAACATCCACCGTGAACAGAACCGCGCCCATCAACAGGCCCACCAGCAGGGCCGGCACCAGACATAAAAGCGGCGAGCGGCCGCTGTTCCAGATCAACAGGCGTTCGCGCGATTCGGTGAAAGCGCTTTCGCTCCACACAACACCCAGAAAGGTGGCAAAGGGAACAAAGGGCGGCAATAGATCCGGCAGCCGCAGCGCCGCCAAGCGCGCCACATCCAGGACCACGCGCAAGCTATTTCCCTGAAACAGCGCGACTTGCGGCCATAGATCGATGGTCAAGGCGATGGTCATCAGCGCCGCGATGACCATCGCGGTGTGGCGCAGATAGGCCGCCAATATATAGCGCGAATAAAGCCCCCAAGGCGCAAGCCGGATGGGACGGGCGCCACCCTGCTGGCTCATGAGCGCGCCAATTGGGGGCGCACGAAATCATTGTGACGCCACACGATCAGGGTGAAAGCAGCATAGGCAACGCCGCCGTAGAGCAGCAAAGGCGGCAGTAGCGCGCCAGCCACGCTAAGGGGTGCGATGCTGGTAATCATCCATTCGCACAAAAGATTCACCGACATCAGCGCCAGGCAGGAGAAGGGCAGCGCGAACCAGTTGGTCAACCGGTTGGTGAACGCCACGCCCAATAGCGCGATCAGCGGCGCCAGAAAGGACAGCAGACTGCGCGAGAAGCGCTCCGCCAGAAGCAACATTTGGGCGCCGCGCGAATCCTTGGCGTGATAATCCGGCACAAAAAGCTGTTCGACGATGGTTTGCTCATCGGTTTTGCTGCGGCGCGCCACGAAAGGCAGCAACTGGTCCACCATCATCAGCTGACTCATGTCACGCACCTTCATGCTGACGGGCGGCCCGTCCTTCAGAAAATCGGTGCAGTCGGGGCACCGCAGCGGATTGGGCCGCACCGCGCCACTCTCACTGGGCATGGGATTGGCGTCGGCGAAGGTGTGGGAAGTGAAATCGTTGAGACTGAGCACGATCTTGCCGCTGCGATCGGGACCATCCAGGCGCGCCTGCGCGGCAGTGACCACGCGCGAACTGCGGGGCCCAACCTGCTGATAGACGAACAGCGTGCGGTCCCGGCCCGGCGGCGGCGACTTGGTTTCGCCGCTGGCATCGATCTGCGTCACGGCGCCGGACGGGTCCGGCGGCGGCACGCCGCCCACCGCGCGTTCCATCGCATAAGCGACATAAGACGGGAAATAATAGAACTCGTTCTTGGCCACGCCCTTCTTTAGTGAACGCAGTTCGGAGCTGAACAGAATGGAGCGCTGGGCATAGCGCGACATGGGGTCGGCCACACCCGATCCCAGCGTGGCCAATAGCTGACCGGCCATGGCCACGATCAGGATCAGCGCGCCCAGTTGAAAAGGCCCCAGGCCAGAGGCGAACAGCACCAGCAATTCGCGGCTTTCGCGCATGCGCAGCAGGGCCAGATAGGCCGCCATCAACAGCGCAACCGCAAGCGCCAGATCGAAGATTTCGGTCGAGGTACAGGCCAATATCAGCGCGATGCTCGGCAAATCGGCTTCATGACGGACCGCTTCGCGAAACACCGGGGTGAAATGCTCGGCCAGGAAGATGGCCTCAATCAGGACGATCACCGCCAAGGCCTGGGAGCCCACCCGGGCGAAGAAGCCCCGCGCATAGTCGCCGCGCAGGAAGTTGGCCAGGGTCACGCGCAACGAGACGGAATTTGTTATCGGGAAAGAATCCGTCAAAGCCGGAATTCCTCGCCCAGATAGACACGGCGCACTTCTTGGTCGGAGACGATTTCCGCGACACCGCCTTCCGCCAAAACCTGTCCGCTTTCGATCACATAGGCACGGTCCACGATCCCCAGCAATTCCCGCGCCTTGTGATCGGTGATCAACACACCGATATCGCGGTCCGCCAAATGATCGATCATCTGTCCGATCTCGTCGGTGGCATGGGGATCCACGCCGGCGAAAGGTTCATCCAACATGGCAAAGCTGGGTTCACAGGCCAGGGTGATGGCGATCTCGCACCGGCGGCGCTGCCCGCCCGACAATTGTCCGACCCGCTTGTCGCGCACCTCTTCCAGACGAAACTCCGCGATCAGCTCGGCCATCTTGCGCTTGCGTGCCGCCGCGTCGGCCGCGCGTGCCTCCAGCACCAAGCGCAAATTCTGTTCTACGGTCAGCCCGCGGGGCACAAAGGGCGCTTGCGGCAGATAGGCGATGCCGAACCGCGCCCGGTCATAGAACGGCATGCTGGTGACGTTGTGGCCGTCCAGCAAAATCGCGCCCGCATCGGGCACAATCATGCCGGTCAGCATCTGGAAGGTGGTGGTCTTGCCCGCGCCATTGGGACCCAAGAGCCCCACAACCTCGCCGCGCTGGAGCTGAAGCGTGACATTTTCAATCACCCGCCGCCCGGCGAACGACTTCACCAGATGCTGCGCAGAAAGCATGTCTTGGCTCTTCGAATCCCTGAGGGGCCGCGCCGGGATTGTCACCGTGCCGAATCACGCCCGGCTGCGCTTTGGCTGCCTGCGGATACTATGACGCAGCTTTTGGTCCGTACAAGCACGACCCGGAACCACCGAGCCCCTGAAGAAATGCGACGGATTGTTACGTCCAAACGCCCCGCGAAACGTGGAAATACGGGCTTTTCTGGTCTGCCCAACCTCCATCTCAAAGGTGACAGAATACCCCATATCGCTGTTTTTTAGGGCAAATATAGGGACTTACCGTGGCGGCGAAGGTTGTGGCATAAGCAATTCTGGCTATGCTCGCTCATACGGTCGTCCGGCCGTGGGGCATGCGTTCAAGAAGATCAGCACTGAGGGGCAATGACGACCCATTCCGCGGCCGCCGAACAAAAGGCCATTTTGGCCGAAACCGAGCAAGACGAGCGCAAGAGCGTCGTGGACGGCTTTGCCGGCTATCGCGCCTTGCGCCGCCGGATCGAGGATCTGGAGAATAGCGGCCAGAACCTGCCTTTCTTCGAGCCCCGCGACGGCGTCAGCCATAGCGTCATTCGCCGCAGCGAAAAAAGCCTTATCAGCTTTTCCGGCTATAACTATCTGGGGCTGAGCGGGCATCCCGCCGTCACCGCCGCCGCCAAGAACGCGATCGACAAATACGGCACCAGCGCTTCGGCCAGCCGGATCGTCGCCGGCCAGATCGACCTGCATGGCGAACTGGAACGCAAGCTGGCCAATTTCCTGGGCACCGAGGACGCACTGGTTTTCATCAGCGGTTATCTGACCAATGTCAGCGTCATCTCCCATCTTTTGGCCCGCCCCGATGCGGTGATCTACGATTCCGGCGCCCACAACAGCATCATCACCGGCGCGCGCCTGTCAGGCGCTAAGACCTTCACCTATCCCAATGGCGATTGGGACGGGTTGGATGCGCTGCTGGAAAAAGAACGCGCCGGATTCCGCCGCGGCATGATCGTGGCCGAAGGCGTCTATTCCATGGACGGCCAGATCCTGGACCTGACGCGCGCCGTGGAAACCAAAAAACGCCACGACATGCTGTTGATGGTGGACGAAGCCCATTCCTTCGGCATCGTGGGCAAGACCGGACGCGGCGTGTGCGAGGCCGCCGGGCTGCCGGTGGACAGCATCGACGTCTATATGGGTACGCTGAGCAAAACGCTCGCATCCAGCGGCGGCTATATCGCGGGCGACCGCGGGTTGATCGAATATCTGCGTTTTCTGTGCCCCGGCCTGATTTTCAGCGTGGGCCTGTCGCCCGCCGACACTGCCGCCGCCATGGCGGCCTTGGACATATTGGAGCGGGAACCGCATCGTCCCAAGCGCCTGCGCGAACGCGCCAAATTCTTCCGCCAGGTGGCGCGTGAAAATGGCCTCAGCGTGGGCGGCGACCCGGAATCCCCCGTCGCCTCTCTGATCGTGGGCGACGACAAGCTGGCGATGCTGTTGTCGCACAATCTTTTGGAACGCGGCATCGAGGTGCAGCCCATCGTGCGCCCGGCGGTCTCCGCCACCACCGCGCGGCTGCGCTTCTTCCTCACCGCCAATCACACCGAAGAGCAAATTCAGGCGACCGTTCCCATGGTGGCCCAGGAACTGGAAAAGCTGCGCCGCGAAGTCGGCTAGTGTCGTTCGATTCCGAAAATCATCCGGAGTTCGATATGAAAAGCACGCGCGTTTCGGAATCGGGACAATAAGGATGGCCGGCGCTTTTTTTGTCTCGGCCGCGGATCAGCCGCACCCGGCGCGGACCCAGGCCATTCTCAAAGCCCATCCAGAGATCCGCGAACTTATCGGCCGCAATCCCTGGACGGCGATCATCATGCTGGGCGTGGTGGGCTTGCAGACCGGCCTTGCGATCGTCATGGGCCGGCTTGGCCTGGGCTATTGGTGGGCAGCATTGTTGACCGCCTATTGCATCGGCGCCTTCGCCAATCATTGCCTCTATGTCGTTGTTCATGACGCAACCCACCGGCTGATCTTCAAGAGCCGCGCCGCCAACTATCTGGTCGCGATCCTGGGCGATCTGCCCAATCTGATTCCGGGCGCCATCGGTTTCAGCATCTGTCATCTGGCGCATCACGCGCGCCAGGGGGACTACAGAACCGACGCGGATCTGGCGGGCAATTGGGAAGCGCGTCTCATCGGCAACCGCTGGTATGCCAAGGCGTTGTGGCTGCTGTTCTTTCCCCTGTTCCAGCTGACCAGGCCCATGCGCCTGAAGGACATTTCGGTGTTCAATGCCTGGAGCATCGCGAGCCTGGCGGCTTGCGCCGCCTTCAATGTCACCGTGTTTTTGCTCTTCGGCGCCAATGCCATTCTGTATCTGGGCGCCTCGATGCTGTTTTCCATCGGCTTGCACCCCCTCGGCAGCCGCTGGATTCAGGAGCATTTCACACTCGATCCCAGCCAGGAAACCGGCAGCTATTACGGCAAGCTGAACCGGCTGGCGCTCAATGTCGGCTATCACAACGAGCATCACGATTTCCCCTCCGTTCCCTGGAACAGATTGCCCGCCGTTCGCAAAACGGCGCCCGAATTCTACGACGCGCTGATCCCCTCACCGTCCTGGGCCGGGCTTTGGCTGACATTCATTTGCGATCCGCGCTATTCGCTTTATTCCCGCGTGCTACGGGCGGAAATCGAGTAGGAGGCGCGCCTTGAGCTTGGAGGGAAAACGCGCGCTCAGGGTCGCGCTGGTTACCAGTTCTTACAATTACATCGCCGACGGCGTGGCGCTCACCCTCAACCGTCTGGTCGGGCATCTGGAGACCCAGGGTATCGACGTGCTGGTGTTCGCGCCGACGGCCCAGAACCCCGCCTTTGCCTATCGGGGGACGGTCGTGGCGGTGCCCTCCATCCCCCTGCCCGGCCGCCCGGAATACCGCTTGGCGCTGGGCATGGCCGGTTATGTGAAGCGGCAGTTGCTGGATTTCGCCCCCGACATCATTCACATCGGCGTGCCGGATTTTCTGGGACATGCCGCGTTGGCTTTGGCGCAGCAACACGGCATCCCAGCGGTTGCGTCCTATCACACCCGCTACGAAACCTATTTGCGGCATTATTGGTACCTGGCGCCGCTGGAAAATCTGCTCAAGCGCATTCTGCGCCGCTTCTACGGTCAATGCCGCGAGGTTTATGTCCCTTCGGATTCCACGCGCGACGCGCTGCTGGCCAACGGTTTGCGCGACAATTTCAAATCCTGGCCGCGCGGCATCGATACGCAAGCTTTTCACCCCGCCAAGCGCAGCGCATCCTGGCGCGCACATCTTGGCATCGGACCAGATGAAACGGTGGTGTTGCACGTCTCCCGCCTGGTGCGGGAAAAGCGGCTGGATACGTTGACGGCGGCGTTGAACGCGATAGCGGCGCCGCATCGCGTGGTGATCGTGGGGGACGGACCGGATCGCGCTTTCGTCGAAGCTGAACTGCCGCATGCCGTTTTCGCCGGCTTCCTGGCGGGCGAAGCGCTGGCGCAGGCCTATGCTTCATCGGACATCTTCATTTTTCCCAGCGATAGCGAGAGCTTCGGCAATGTCACCCTGGAGGCCATGGCATCGGGGCTGCCATGCGTCTGCGCCGATGCCACCGGCAGCCGTTCGCTGGTGGTGCCGGGCGAGACCGGCTTCCTGGCGCAGGCCGGCGACGCCGGCGCCTTTGCCCGGCACATCACGGCCCTGGTCCGGGATGGCGGCCTGCGGCGGCGCATGGGAGAAGCCGCCCGCGCCCGGTCCTTGCGTTTTTCCTGGGAAGAGACGATGGCGCGTATCCTGGGCTATTATCGCGCGCTGCTGGCTGGAACCGCCTCACCATGAACCGCGCCGTGATGATTGCGCCATGAAAATCGTAGACGTTTGCGAATTCTATTCGCCGACCGGCGGCGGTGTGCGGCGTTATATCAACCAAAAACTGGCGCTGGCGGAAAAATTCGGCCATGAGCTGACGATCATTGCGCCGGGCGCGGAAACCCGCATGGAAAAGACCCGCGGCGGCCGCATTGCCTGGATCAAAAGCCCGCATCTGCCCTTCGACCGCAACTACCGCATGTTCTGGGGGCACAAGGCGGTCTGGCGGGCCTTGGATGAATTGGCGCCCGATCTGGTGGAAGGCTCATCGCCCTGGCGCGGCGGCTGGCTGGCGGCGCGCTGGCCGGGCAAGGCGGTGAAAGTGTTCTTCATGCACGCCGATCCGGTGGCGGTCTATCCGCAGACCTTCCTGGGTGGCTGGCTGGGACCGGAGCGGGTGGACCGGCTGTTCGGCTTTTTCTGGCGTTATCTCAACCAACTGAACAACCAATATGACGCCGCCATTGTCACCAATCCGGCGCTGGCGGAGCGTTTTGCCGGTTTCGGACTGGGCAATATCGAAGTGGCGCCTTTCGGGGTGGAACGGCGCCATTTCTCGCCGGATTTTTACGACGCCACCGCCCGGCGCGAGATGCTGGCGACCTGCGGATTGGACGACGATGCTTCGCTGTTGATCGCGGTCGGCCGGCACCATCCCGAAAAGCGCCTGCGCACCATCATCCAGGCTGTCTCCCGGGCACAGGCCCATCGCAAGATCGGGCTTTATATTGCCGGTGACGGCTTTCTGCGCGCCTCGGTGGAGCGCTGGGCCCTGAACGCGCGTCATGTCTATGTCGCGGGCCAGATCAACGACGCCGATCAACTGGCCACCGTGATGGCCAGCGCCGATGCCTTGATCCATGGCTCGGCGGCGGAAACCTTCGGCCTGGTGCTGGCCGAAGCCTTGTGTTCCGGAACGCCCTTGATCGTGCCGGATGCGGGCGCATCGGCGACCTTTGCCGGTCCCGGTTATGCGGAAGTCTATCGCGCCGGCGACGCGGCGGACGGCGCGGATGCCATAGCGCGGCTATTGTCCGGGGACCGTGCGGCGCAATCGCGCGCCGCGCTGGCGGCGGCGGATGCCCAGGTCTTTACTGTCGAGCAGCATTTTCAGAAGCTGTTCGAAATCTATGCGCGAATCCTGGCGGAACGCTCCGGACGTTAGCGCGCGTCCTCAAGCCGGTCGAACCAATCCAGATAAGCGGCGGCGCAAGCGCGCGGCTCATACGGGGCGACCAGCGCGCGCAGCATGTCGCGCGGCGGCCGCGGCGCACGGCAGACGGCCAACAGCGCCGCGGCCAGATCGCCGGGCGCGCGCGACGTTACGATCCGCCCCGCTTGGGGAATGGTCATCACTTCGCGCAGCATGGCGGAACAATCGGTGCTGACCACCGGGACGCCATGGAACAAGGCCTCGCCGATCACGGCGGGCTGGCCTTCATAGCGCGAGGTCATCAAAAAAGCATCGGCTTGCGGCAAATAGGGATCGATCTCGTCCACCGCCCCCGCCAGCGTGACCTGATCGCGCAAGCCCATGGCGGCGATTTTTCCGGCAATCTTCCGGCGCTCAGCGCCGTCGCCTAACATGGTCAAATGCGCCGGATGCAGCTTGTTCAAGGCCGCGATCGCCGCCAGCGCCAGCGCCGCATCCTTTTGCGGTTCCAACCGTCCGGCCCAGACGATGTTGAAGCCCTGAGTGGGGCGCGGCGCAGGCATTGCTATTTCCCGAACATAGATAGGATCGTGCAAAAGCACGATCGGCCGGCCGGTGATGATCTGGTTCATCGCACGCGCAGAGCCGGCGGTCAGCACGGAAAAGCCGTCCACCCCACGGGCAAAATGCCCAAACAGCGCGGCACCGATGGCGGACGGCAACCCGGCGGGCAAGGGCGGGTTGGAAATCTTGAGCGTGATGCGGGCGCGGTCCGCGGCGCGGCGCAATCCATTGGCCAGGGGCAGATGAAAATTGCCCGGCAGGAAAATCACATCGGGCCGCAGCGCGGGCAGATAGGCCGCCATGGCCCGTCCCAGACCAAAGCGTGACAGCATCGTGCGAGGGACCTTTGGCTCCAGCGCGATCAGCCGCACGCGCGGATCCACCGTGGCGCGCAATGCGCCCTCCTCCGTGCCGCACAGAATGGTGACCTCGCGCCCCAGCTCGGTCCAATTTTTCGCCAAGCCGATGGCGATCCGCTCGGTGCCGCCGCGCGCGAAATCATGCATGCAAATCAAGATACGCCGCGCAGTCATGGCGCCCGCTCGAAAATATGGATGGTTTCGTTGAGGCTTTCATGGATATGGACCGGGGCCCAGAAACGCGAAGCGGGGGCCGCGGTATGCGCCAGCCGGTAGCCGAGACGGCCGTCATAAAGCGCGGCAAAATAGCGCCGCGCCGATCCATCCGCGAACTGAAGCTGCTGGTTGCGGGAATAGACCCGGCCCGGCGGCAAAGTCTCTGGCACGATCCGGTAATGCTGCGCCCACCAATCGCTGACCACGATGAAGCGGGGCTTGCGTCTCCCTATCGCGTCAAACGCCTCCTGACGTTCCCATACCCCCGGCAAAGGATTGCGCAGTTTAACGGGCCTGCCCCCGATCCGGCTGACCCGCGCGCGCCTGGGAAAGCGCGGCAGATAGGCATTCTGGCCATAGGTTTCTATGGAATCGCCGGGACGCATATGCGACGCCATCCAGCTTTCGGCGTCATAGCGCGGATCGAGCAGAAAGGCGGCGTTGATGGCGACGGCTTGGTGCAGGGCAAACAGCGCCGTCACCGTCAGGGCGCCGCGCGCCAAAAGCCGCATCCAGGGCTGGGCCGCGAAAACCAGGATGTCCGCAGCCACGCCGATATAGACGCAAGCCAGCACCGCTTGCGGCAACAAAAAACGCGCGTCACTGCGCAGGGCGGCGAAATTGAAGCAGACCGTGAAAGACAGCATCGCCAGAACGGGAAGCAAGCCCGCCACACGCAAGCCGCCATGGCTGCGCGCCAGATGCGCCGCCAGCCCCAGCATCGCCAAGGTGACCGCAACCAGCCCATAACCCTTGCTGAAAGCCGCCATCATATCGCGCGTCAACGCCAGCCAGCCGGATGGCCCCTGCACATACTCTGCATAGTCCTGGCTGGCGGGGCCGGTGAGAAAAGCCAGCCGCCGCGCAAAACCGCCGGGATTGGTGATGGCCCCATCCACCAGCAGCAATAGGCCCAGCGCCACCAAGGCCGCAGGGATCAGGCGGGTGACGACGCCGCGCCAATGCTCGCGCGGCCAGGACTGGGCGGCGAACCAGACCAGAAGGAACACCGGCAGGCTGAGCAGAAACAAGGCATAGGCCTGATCCTTGGTCGCCACCGCCGCCGCGGCGCACAGCGACGCCCACCAGAAATAGCGGGGCTGCTGTTCGATCACCGCCCGCATGACCCAAAGCAGTCCCAACAGGCTCCAGAAAAGATACGGCACGTCCAGATTGCCGACCTGGCCATAGTAGATCAGACCGAAGTTCAGGGCGCAGGCGGCCGCCGCCAATAGTCCCGCGCGGGCGCCCGCCAGCAGCCGCGCCATTTGACCGGCGCACCAGATGATCCCCAACGACATTAGGAGATTCACCAGGCGGCCTATCACCATGAAAAAGGTCATATAGCCGGGCTTGGTGAATTCCCCGATCACATCGGCTTGCTGGAATGAGGACGCCTGCAGCAATGCGGCGATCACGCCCGGCAGCGTCAAAACCGCCAGCAGAAGGGCGTGCAGCGGCGGATAGGTGAAATACGAATCCGGCTTGTAGGTCAGCGCCAGGGCGGTGAGAAAATTGCGCGGCACAAAACCGTCATCGTCCCAGCCATCGGACGCCGGCAGGCCCCAGAACAGGCCAGAAAGCCGCAGGCCGGCGGCCGCAACCAAAATCCAAGTCAGAGGATTGCGAAGCCAGGACCGCATCACACGGCCTTCCGGCGCAGATCCAGCAGCCAGGTCAAGCTTGCCACGGCCGCGGCCAGAATCAGATCGGCGGCCGCCAGGATCACCAGCACGGTCGCAACCGGCGTCACCGCCATATTGGCCGCGCCCGCCGCCGCGAGGCCGGCGCCGATAAAGATCAGATCCTTGTTGGGCACCAGGGGCAGCCGCGACACCACCAACCGAAGGGCCACAAACTGCAGACAGGCGACCGCCGAAGGCAAAGCGCCGGACAATTCCCACAACCCGAATTCCACCAGCAAGACAAACAGCGCGCGGGTGAAGTGAATGGCAAAGGTGGCGGCGATCTGGCCACGGCTCAGCACCGTCAGCTTGCGGTGACCCAGCACCAGCCCTGCGGCAAGAAGGAGCGGCACCGAGCCTCCCAGCACATAGAGCCAGCTATGGGTGCCGGACAAAGCGGGAATATGCAGGCCTCCGGCCGCCAGAAGCGCCACCCCCAGAATATAGACCATCAAGAGGCCCGCGCCGCCCGACAGGACATTGGAGTCCTTGATGGCATGCACCAGCATGCCGGGCGGGAGTTTCAAATGGCGCTGAGCCCAGAAATAGAAAAAGGCTTCGCCGGAATAATCCAGCATGAAGGCGTTGAGCAGCCGCTTGCGCAGGATCACCGCCAAGGGCGGCGGTGTCGCCCACAGATTGCGATAGACCAGATAGTCCCCGAAAGGCTGGATGAAGAACTGCAGCGCCAGAAAACCATAGAAACCAAGATTGCCCGGCCGCGCATCCCAGATGCCGCGCCATCCCAGCAGGCTGAGACGATGGATGATGACCGTCAAAAGCAGGATAGGAATGCCCCAGCGCAGGAACTGGATCGCCAGCTTGCCCCAGCGGCTGGCCGTCAGCCGCGCGAAAAGGCCTGCTGGCGGGCCAAGATCGGGTGCCGCCGTCATGCGCGGGACAAAAACCAGCGCACGATCCCGCGCGGCAGAAGATCGGTGAGGCAGCGGATCACCGAAAATTGCCAGGGCACCACAATGACGCGCGCGCCGGCGTCGATCTTCTTGGCGATGATCTTGGCCGCCCTATCCGCCGTCATCAGAAAGGGCTTGGGTTCATGGACCCGCCGGCTCATGGGGGTGTCGATGAAACCGGGCGATACCAAGCTGACCGTCACGCCATAGGGCCTCATGCGCAGCCCCAAGGCCTCGGCGAACATCCGCAAACCGGCTTTGGTGGCCGCATAAGTCGGCGCCATGGGCAAGGGGTAGGATTCGGAGATGGACCCGACCAACACGATCTGGCCCTTGCCGCGCGCGGCCATGGCTTCGGCGATGGCGTTGGCGCCCACGACGGGGGCGACAAAATTCACCTCTGCGATTGCCTGGGCGTTCTGCGGCAATTCGGCCTTGGGCGCACGCGGAGCACTGCCGCCCAGTCCGGCATTGAAGATGGCCAGGCCGATGGGCGAACCCGCATCCGCCTCAAGCAGCCGCGCGGCAAATCCCGCCGCGTCGCGCAGATCAAAAGATTGAAGATTGACCGTGGCGCCCAGCGCGCGGCATCGCGCGGCACTCTCTTGCAAGCGCGCTTCGTCACGGCCCCACAGCAACAGCGTCACACCGGCCCGCGCATAGGCCAAAGCCAGGCTCGCGCCGATGCCGCTGGATGCGCCGGTAATCAGGACAGTGTTGTGGGGCATGACACTCGCGCAGGGCCCGCGGAAATGCGGCAATTGCTTACTATCAAATCATCACCCCCGAGGCTATGGTGCCGCGCTTTTTGCACGAGCGACCGGCGACCCGGAGCGAAGCGTAGGGCCTGCCGGCGCGACCAAAAAAGGAGCGACCGGCAACCCGAAGCGGTTCTGAGCGACAGCGAAGAACAAGGGCCTGCCGGCGCGACCATATAAGGAATCCGACCCTTGAGCGCATCCGTGGAGATCGTCCCGGTACAGACCAAGCAGCAATGGCGCGATTTCCACCACCTTCCCTCTAAGATCTACCGGGACGACCCCCAATGGGTGGCGCCCCTGTTGCTGGAGCGGAAATTCCATTTCCAGGCCAAGCATAATCCCTATTTCCAGCATGCCCGGGCCGCTTTTTTCTTGGCCTATCGGAATGGGGTGCCGGTGGGGCGCATCACCGCCCAGATCGATCGGCTGCATCTGGAGCGCTATCAGGACGCAACCGGCCATTTCGGATTCATAGAAGCGGTGGACGATGCGGCGGTGTTTGCCGCGCTGTTGCATGCGGCGGAAGACTGGCTGCGCGCGCAAGGCATGATGCGGGTGATCGGGCCGGTGAGCTTTTCGCTGTGGGACCAGCCCGGCCTCTTGGTCGAAGGCTTCGACACCCCACCCTATGTGATGATGAACCATCACCTTCCTTATTATCAAAATCGCATTACCGCCCAGGGCTATGAAAAGGCAGAAGACCTGATCGCCTATCGTTACGGTCCTGACGCCTCGACCAAGACCTGGGACAAGCTCATGGCCCGCGCCTTACGCGGCGGCGAGATCACCTTGCGCAACATCCATATGGACAAGCGCTTCAAGGATGAAGTCGCCATGCTACTGGACATCATCAACGACGCCTGGTCGGACAATTGGGGTTATGTGCGCATGACCCAAGCGGAGATCGACGAGCTGGCAGGTGTCCTCAAGCTGCTGCTGCGACCCGGCGACGTCGCCATCGCGGAATATCAAGGCAAGGCGTGCGCCTTCACCGCGATCTTTCCCAATCTCAACGAAGCCATTGCCGACATGAACGGCCGGCTGTTCCCGTTCAACTGGATCAAGCTTTTGTGGCGCATGAAGGTGAAGCGGCCCAGGACCGCACGCATGCCGATGATGGGCGTGCGCAAGTCGCTGCAATCCTCAGCCGTAGGCGCGGCGCTGGCGCTGGCGGTGATGCGCTCGGTGCGGGAATTCAACTTCTCGCGCGGCGTGGTGGACAGCGAATTGTCCTGGATCCTGGCACGCAATGCCCGCGTGCGCCATGTGATCGAAATGGTGGGCGGCGTGCCTTATAAGACCTATCGCGTCTACGAAAAGCGGCTCTAAAAGCTTTCGGGGTCGAAGCCGTGGATGGTGCAGACCCGTCTGGCCAGCTTGCGGAATTTGGGATTGTGATGGCCGCGCGCCGTGCCGGTCTCGTCCTGGTAGAGATGGATCATCTCATGGGCCATGGTGGAGATCAGCATG
>DATEEB010000293.1:0-3071 GCA_035281345.1 Rhizomicrobium sp.
CATTCCTTATTGGTCCGGCACGACGCTGGATGTGTTGATGGAGTATCTGGGTACGGCAATGCCGCTGGACCGCCCGGGCCGCCTCAGCCGCGCCACGAATGCGGACATCGTCGCCTTTATTCTGAAGGTCAATGGGTTTCCTGCCGGGCCTGCGGAATTAAGCGCGGATGACGCCGTTCTCAAGACGATCCGCTTCGACGCTTTCAAGCCCGCTTCCCCGCCCAAGACACGCGGCAGATAGCACACCCAAACCCGGCAGGCGTTTTTTCCATCCCGGCGATCTGGCCCTTCCCCCGGAAGACTGCTTTTTAAATCAGCAGATACTTGATCCTCGTCTCGAGCAGATACGGATCGTTATTCCAGTCACCGTAGATTTCCCACGAAGCCCTGCCGATCCCACGGTTTTGCGCGGCACACCATGCATGAATTGCATCATGGGCGTCACGCAACCGATCATAAGGGCCGACATGAACGGTCGTAGCGACCTCACCGGCCGGCGTCTTGACGCAATGAACTTCGCCCTCCCGTTCGAACGGGAAGGCGACCTGGACGCCGAAGTCGATATTCATAGCCTCATTCCGGCACTCGGGGTGGTGATATAGGAACAGGTTGTGTCCTGGGCGCAGCCCGCCATTCGTTTTCAAAAATGCCCACACTTGATCGAGCGCCGGCTTCCATACGCGCGCGATACCGTTGATGGGTGTCGTGGCCCGGACTGCTGCGATCAGTTCTGCCTGCGCGGTTTCCACCACAATGTCGTATTTCACAGATGCGATTCCTCTGCGAAGGCCGTAGGGTGCAGTCGCAAACTACGGAACCGGCCCGCCACCGTTACCCGGATTGGTTTCCTGGATACTGGTGGCCGAGGAGCCTGGCGATGCCTTCAGCAATTCCTGCAGGAAAGTTGTCTCACGGCCGCGCGCCGGCGTTTCGCGGGTTTCGAAGGCGATCACATGGCCGTCCTTCAGGCTGTAGTGCCGCACATCCGTGACCTTGTTGTTCTTGTCGAAATAGACCGCCAGGATCTGGCGCTTCAGCACCGTGGGGCTGAAAAAGGCGACCTGCTTTTCGGTGGCGGAAATATAGTACCAGCTGTCATTGCCGAAGGTCGCGGTGGTGGAGGCATAGCCCAGCCGCGACTGCACCGTGGTCTTGGTGTCGGTGCCGGGCTTGATGGTGGCTTCATTGCTCGGATCGGGGATATAGCCGCGCTGACTGATCACCGGGGCGCAGGCGATCAACAGCGCCAGCGCACCGCCACCAATTATCTTCAGAAAAACCGACTTCATGTGTTCGACCTTGGGCGCCGCCGATGTGCTAACGTCCCGCAAGCGGGCTGGCAAGGCCGCCCACCAGCTTAGGACCTTCGATGCTGAATTTGCTCAGAAAATCCGCCGCGCGCAAGCGGGATGCCGCCCGCCTCTATGAAGCTCTTGTAAGCCGGGCGCGGGAACCGGTTTTTTTTGCTGGATTCGCGGTGGCCGACAGCCTGGATGGGCGCTTTGACCTATTGGTGTTCCACGCTTGGCTGGCGCTGACAGAGCTGAAAGGCGCGCCGATGGCCCAGGCTCTGACCGACACGATCTTCACCGGCTTCGACGAAGCCATGCGCGAGCAGGGCGCGGGCGACATGGGCATCGGCCACAAGCTCAAAGCCATGGCGAATGCTTTTTATGGCCGCATGACGGCCTATGACGCGGCACGGAACGAGGACGAGCTGGCGGCCGCGCTGGCCAAGAATCTGTGGCGCGGCGCGCCGGTGGATCATCGCGCCCAGCGCCTTGCCGCCTATGCGTCGCGTGCCCGGGAAAGCCTGAAGCGCTCCCTGCCGGATATGTTGGATTTTGGACCGCTTCCCGCCATATAGACGGCCATGACGGACACGCTTCCCCTCAGCCATTTCTACAATCTCGGCCGTCTGGGACATGCCGGGGACACAGTGCGCTTTGCCGCCGATGCCCAAGAGTGCGCGGCCATCGCGCAATGGTCGGGCGTGCTGTCCCTGCAAAAGCTGGACGTCCAGGTCGAAATCAAGAAACTGGGACCGGTGCGTTTTGGCTTGGATTTCACGCTGGATGTCGATGTCACCCAGGCTTGTGTTGTCACCCTGGAGCCGGTGCCAGCCCATAGGGAATGGCGCTTTGGCCGGGAGCTGGAATTTGTCGGTGCCCAGCGCCACAAGCCCGAGACCGATTCTGCCGGCGCCCTGGTGCTGGACTCGGACGCGGAGGAGGCTCCAGAGGAGATCCAGAGCCTGCATTACGACCTGGCGGCCCCGGCGCTGGAGGAGTATGTCCTGTCCCTGGAGCCTTATCCCCGCCGCCCTGGGGTGGCTTTTGTCCCCCCAAAAGAAGACCTGGAGCCTCCACAAAGCCCCTTTGCCGTGCTGAAAGAGCGCAAATAGGCCCGTTAACTCCTTCCGCCGCCCGGCTTTTGGCTTGAAACCCGACCGGCTTTCCTGCTACCCACCCCCCCTGTTTTCGCCCCCGCCGCCTCCCTGGGAGGGGCATTTAGGAGTCTTCCGCCATGGCGGTCCCGAAACGAAAAACCTCGCCGTCGCGCCGCAATATGCGCCGCTCGCACCACGCCTTGACGGCGGCCGCCCATGGCGATTGCCCCAATTGCGGCGAGCCCAAGCGTCCGCATCATGTCTGCGGCGCCTGCGGCCATTATGCCGAACGCGAAGTCGTAAAGGCGAAGGCCTAAAGAATCGCCTGCTAGTGCCCGTCGATTCCGAAATTCGCCCGGAGCCCGATATCGAGATACTACGAATTTCGGAATCGGGACACTAGCGAAAGGTGGCCGTGACCCGCGCCTTGACCGTCTCCATAGATGCCATGGGTGGTGATTCCGGCCCGGGCGTTGTCGTGAGCGCACTGCTCAAGACCATCCAGCGTCACACCGACGTGCGGTTCCTGCTGCATGGTGATGAAGCCTTGTTGAAACCCTTGCTCGCCCGTCAGCCCAAGCTTTCCGGCCGCGCCCATGTGCGTCATGCGCCGGGCCGCGTGAGCATGGAAGACAAGCCCAGCCATGTGCTGCGCCGGGGCAAGGACACCTCCATGTGGCAC
>DATEEB010000294.1:0-2097 GCA_035281345.1 Rhizomicrobium sp.
CCGATAGGCCTCAAAGCGGCGGCTTCGCGAAATAGGCGTTCAAAAGCGCGGCATAGATGTCGGTCAAAGCGGTGATCTCCGCCACCGGCACGCATTCATCGGCCTTGTGCATGGTGGCGCCCGCCAGGCCCAATTCCACCACCGGGCAGATATCCTTGATGAAACGCGCGTCCGAGGTGCCGCCGCTGGTCGAGAAAAACGGCGCCTGGCCGGTGATGCTGGCCACCGTATCGCTGATCAGCTGGGTAAATTTTCCCGGCGCTGTCAGAAAGGACACGCCGCTGGTCTGGGCGGTGACACTGACCGCGCAGCCGGATTCTTGTGCGGTCACTTCTGCGCGGTCCTTGACCCAGTTGGTCAGGCTGTCGGGCGTGTGTTTGTCGTTAAAGCGGATGTTGAAAGCCGCGCGCGCCTCGCCCGGAATCACATTGGTGGTGTCATTGCCCACATCCACACTGGTGAAGGACAGGGTCGAGGGATCGAAATGCTCGCTACCTTTATCCAGTTTGTGGGTGGCGAGCTGGCTGACAAGCCCGGCCAAAGCAGGAATGGGGTTTTTCGCCTTTTGCGGATAGCCGACATGGCCCTGCACGCCGGTGACCAACAGCTTGAAATTGATCGAGCCGCGCCGGCCGATCTTCAGCGTGTCGCCGGCATGGCCGACCGAAGTAGGCTCGCCCACCACGCAATGATCGATTTTTTCCCCGCGCGCCCTCAGCCATTCCAGCAGCTTGACGGTGCCGTTGACCGCCGCGCCTTCCTCATCGCCGGTGATCAACAGGCTGATAGAGCCTTTTGGCTTTCCGGTCTTCGCCACCGCCGCGACAAAGGCGGCGATGGCCGACTTCATGTCGGCAGCGCCCCGGCCATAGAGCAGACCATCCTTGACTTCGGCCGCGAAGGGATCGGCGTTCCACCCTGTCCCCACCGGCACCACATCGGTATGGCCGGCAAAGCAGAAATGCGGGGTTGCATCGCCCAGCCGGGCATAGAGATTGTCGACATCGCCGAACGGCAGGCGATGGGTAGCAAAGCCCAACTCTTTCAACACCTGTTCCAGTATATCCAGCGCGCCCTCATCCTTGGGCGTCACCGAAGGACGGCGGATCAGGGCCTGGGCCAAGGCAAGGGCGTCAATCTGTATGGGCATCAGTCGCGCAGCAATTCGTTGATCGAAGTCTTGGCGCGGGTCTTTTCGTCCACCCGCTTGACGATGACGGCACAGTAAAGATTTGGCCCCTTGCCGGACGGCAGCGACCCCGACACCACCACCGAATAGGGCGGCACCTTGCCCAGATGCACTTCGCCGCTTGAGCGGTCCACGATCTTGGTCGAGGCCGACAGATACACGCCCATGGAGAGCACACTGCCTTCGCCCACGATCACGCCTTCGGCGACTTCGGCGCGGGCGCCGATAAAGCAATTGTCCTCGATGATGGTGGGCGCGGCCTGCAACGGTTCCAGCACCCCGCCCAAGCCGGCACCGCCGGAAATATGGCAATGCGCGCCGACCTGGGCGCAGCTTCCCACCGTGGCCCAGGTGTCGATCATGGTGCCTTCGCCCACCCGCGCCCCGACATTGACAAAGGACGGCAGCAGCACCGCGCCCTTGGCGATAAAGGCGCTACGCCGCACCACCGCGCCGGGCACGGCGCGGAAACCGGCGGCGCGGAATTTCGCCTCGTCCCAGCCCAGGAATTTGGAGTCCACCTTGTCCCACCACACCGCTTCGCCGGGCGCGCCGGAGATCAGCTTCATGTCGTTGAGGCGGAAAGACAGCAGCACGGCCTTTTTCAGCCATTCATGCACTTTCCATACGCCGCCGATCTTTTCGGCGACGCGCAAGCTGCCATTGTCGAGCGCCTCCAGCGCCGTTTCGACGGCATCGCGTTCGGCTCCCTTGGAGGCCACGCCCAATTGATCGCGCTTCTCCCAGGCTGCGTTGATGGCGGCGCTAAGGTCACTCATGGTCAAATCCTGATGCTGGAAAGAAACTGGGAGAGATTGTCGGTTTCGTGATCGATGTCGCCGGAGGAAACCTCCGCCAGCGGGCCGTGCTTGCCCCAGGGCGCGTCGGTTTTCAACCATATCGTGGTC
>DATEEB010000295.1:0-24536 GCA_035281345.1 Rhizomicrobium sp.
TATCGAGCGCATGTTTTGCCGGCTCAAGGACTTCCGGCGCATCGCGACCCGATACGACAAGCTGGCGCGCAACTTCCTATCCGCCGTCCTTCTCGCCGCCGCCATCACATGGTGGGCCAATTGAGTCCGGACCCTAGTTCGCGCGCTCCTTAACGGCGACCAAATGCTTACCCACCTCGTCCCGGATAATTGCCGTATCGGCTGCGCGAAGTCTCAAGCCTTGGCGGGCGTAACGGGTCGACGGAGGCACATCGCTATGCCAAGGAGTCTCGGCGACCTCTTTGCCGTTCGACAGATATTGGATGGTATAAGCCATGCCGGGAGCCTACCCAGCCGGACGGGTTGCAGCAATGTTCCCGAAGTTCAAACGGAACCAGTGCCCAAAGCGCGGCACTGGTGCAGTTTGACCTAGAGTTGCAGGCCGCTATGGCTTTGGCGGTGTTGTGGGGTTTGGTGCAGACTCGGCCTTCCGGCCTGTCCTACGGATAAAGTTGATTTCATCCTGGTCGTTATCTAGGCGCGGCATTGTCACCCAAGCCGTGGGTTCGCCCTCCAGAAAGTTAAACTGACTAAGTACCCACACCCGTCCCGTGGCTGTGTCTAGCAGGAAAGTATTTCGTTCAACGCGGGGGCTAAAGACAATCGTGTACCGGCCCTCACGCTGAGCCTGTGGCTGGGCCTGTTGGGCGATGGCTGGGCTGACAACTGCCAGCAGGACGGCGAAGGTGAAAGCGGTTTTCATGACTCCCCCGGGGCGTTAAGCAGCCCGAGAAGCCTCCCACTCCTCAATCAGCTTTACAATATCGCTAGTGTCCCAAGGGCGCTGCTCAAGACCGCAGGCTGGGACATGCGGACCGCTGAACTGATCCGGGGTGGAGTTAAACCAAGCCCCTCACGCTTTGCGCTTCTGGCCTTGGGGTCCTTTAGGCATAGCTGGTTACTGGCCTTCCTTCTTTGCGGCCCACTGGCTTTGCTTCTTTGCGCACCATTGAAACAGGCGCGCTAAAATCATGCCCGCGCATATGTAGTACAATACCATTACATACCAAGGGGCGCCCCATTCCTCGGCCAGAGGATGGGGCTCGATGGCGAATCTCAACTCGACCACCCCCCCGACAAAGGCCGCACAGCAAATCGATAAGACCCAGAACTCCTTCATGCTGGCAGCCTATGACCTGGATAAGACAGGGGCAATTGGAGACCTAGGTCAAACTGTAACAGTGCCCGGAGCGCGGCCTGCTTTGTAATAAGCTATTGCGATATATAGAGAAAAATTCTCATACTAAACCTTAAGTTGCAGATGTTTGACACGGGGCTTTCGCTGCCTATAGTGCGCGCCTTTCCGGTCACCCGCCGGTCCAAAATTCACGCCGACAACGAACCAAACCGACGAAAGAGTCCAATGAGCAAGCGCCAAAATTCCAAGTACAAGCTCGACCGCCGCATGGGCGAGAATATCTGGGGCCGCCCCAAGAGCCCGGTCAACAAGCGCTCCTATGGTCCGGGCCAGCACGGTCAGCGCCGCGCCAAGAAGCTCAGCGACTATGGCACCCAGCTGCAGGCCAAACAAAAGCTCAAGGGCTATTACGGCAATATCACCGAGCGTCAGTTCCGCAAATATTATCAGGACGCTTCGCGCCGTCCCGGCGACACCGGCGAAAACATGATCGGCCTGCTGGAGACCCGCCTGGATACGGTGGTCTATCGCGCCAAATTCGTGCCTACCCCGTTCGCCGCGCGCCAGCTGGTCAGCCACGGCCATGTCAAGGTCAATGGCCGCCGCGTCACTATCGCCTCCTATCATGTGACCGAAAAGGACTCGATCGAGTTGTCGGCCAAGGCGCGCGAAATGGCGCTGGTGCTGGAAGCCTCCAAGAGTGCGGAACGCGATACGCCCGACTTCCTGGAAGTCAGCGAGGGCAAGTCCGTCAAGCTGCTGCGCACGCCCAAGCTGGCGGACGTGCCTTACGCCGTGCAGATGGAGCCACATCTGATCGTGGAATTTTATTCACGTTAGAGCTTGTCATGGGCAGCGAGGCCGTCAGGCCGCAGCGCGACCCGGTCACCCACAAACAAAAAGCCCGCCAGAGATGGCGGGCTTTTTTATTTGCGATTGCGAAAAGCGTTATACGGGTTCCAGCGCCACGCCGTGCTGGGTGAAGAAGGGCGCCAGCTCTTCCTGCTCGAACATCTCGCGCACAATATCGGCGCCGCCGACAAATTCGCCCTTCACATACAGCTGGGGGATGGTCGGCCAGTTGGAAAAGGCCTTGATGCCTTCGCGCACTTCGGGGTCGTCCAAAACGTTTACGGCTTTGAACTTGACGCCAAGATGGGACAGAATCTGCACCGTCACCGCCGAAAAACCGCATTGCGGAAAAGCGGGCGTGCCCTTCATATAGAGCAGCACATCGTTGCTCTTCACATCATCGGCGATGCGGGCCTGAACGTCGGACATTTGGAACTCGCGGCTATATCTCGGCTATGATCTAAGCATGGGGGCTTAAGGGGTCAAGACGGCCCCAAAAAGCCTTTGTTTGCTGGATTTTTATGCAACCGCCGCCGGATTTAACCAACGCCATCGCCAGATTGCTGGACGGGGTTTCGCGCAAGGACCTGGTGGCCGCCGCCGCAAAGATGTCTGCGGACTATCGCCAGGGCGCAACCTCGCAAGCCATTGTCACGCCCGCGCAAGCGGCCGCCTATGCCGTGGCGCGCATGCCGGCCACTTATGCTGCCTGCGCCGCGGTGTTCGCGCGCCTTGCGGGTGCGATGCCCGGTTTCGCGCCCGCCAGCCTGCTGGATGTGGGCGCGGGGACGGGCGCGGCCAGCTGGGCGGCGGTTGCGGCGTGGCCCGATATGGCCGTGACCATGTTGGACCGCAATCCGGCTTTGCGTGCCCTGGCGCGCAAGCTGGCGGATGCGGGCGCGCTGGCGGGCGCGGAAATCCTGTCCGGCGATCTAAACGCGGAGAGGCCAAATGCCGACTTGGTCGTGGCCAGCTATGTGCTGGCCGAATTGCCGGAAGAAAAGGCCGCTGGCGTCGCAGTTGATCTATGGCACTCCGCCAACACGGCTTTGACATTGATCGAACCCGGCACGCCGGAGGGCTTTGCGCGCATCCGCGCCGCGCGTGCGGCGCTGATCGCGGCAGGCGCCCATGCCGCCGCGCCTTGCACGCATGATCAAGCCTGTCCCATGGTTGGAGAGGATTGGTGTCATTTCTCGCAACGCCTGCCGCGTTCGCGCGATCACATGCTGCTGAAAGAGGCGCGCGTGCCGTTTGAGGATGAGCGCTATTCCTATGTGGTGGTGACGCGGGAAAAAGTCGCCAAGGGTGCGCGCATCTTGGCACCGCTGCTGGAAACCAAGCCGGGGCTGGCGTTCAAGCTGTGCGATGAAACGGGTTTGCGGGCGCAGTTCGTGGCGGTGCGCGACAAGGACGAATACCGCCGGGTGCGCAAGCACGGCTGGGGGGATCTGTTTTAAAAAAACTCTGTCATGCCCGCACCCCGGTCTGCGCGCAGCGCGGCCGGAGTGTAAACTCCAGCGGGCATCCAACGTGAAGCTTCCACGAAAAAAAGTTGGCTTCCCGCGTACGCGGGAATGACAAGTGGAGGATATTCAATCCTTGGCGACAGTCGTCAACTGCAGCGCATGCAGCACCCCGCCCATATTGCCTTTGAGGGCGGCATAGACCATTTGGTGCTGGGCGACGCGGGTCTTGCCCTTGAAGGCGGACGATTTGACGGTGGCGGCCCAATGATTGTCGTCGCCCGCCAGATCTTTCATCTCGATTTCGGCATCGGGAAAGGCGTCCTTGATGAACTTCTCGATTTCACTGCCCTTCATACCCATTGGCGCACCTAGTTGGTTACCGGGATTTCTTCGCCCGACATATAATTGGGGAACCAGCTTTCAAAGCCGTCTTTCAGGGCGGCGATCTTCACCCTGTCTTTGTCATCCAGGGTGATTGTGTCACCCCCGGTCTTGCCCAGTTCCGCCACGGTGATACCGGCAGCTTGCGCTTCGGCCACGATTTTCTCGGCCTCAGCAACGGGCGCGGCAATCACATAGCGCGCCTGATCTTCACCGAACCAGAAGGCAATGGCTTCGGGCAGTCCGGCGAGCCCCACGCTGGCGCCGATGCCGCGCGGCATCGCCATCTCGGCAATCGCCACCAGCAAGCCGCCGTCGGACACATCATGCACGGTGTCCACACGGCCCGCCTCGATCAGCTTACGCACGAAGTCGCCATTCTTCTTTTCGACGGTCAGATCGACCTTGGGGGCGGCGCCTTCCTCGCGGTCTTCGATTTCGCGCAGGTAAATGGACTGGCCCATGTGGCCGCGTGTCTCGCCGATCAGGATCACCACATCGCCCGCGCGCTTGAAAGCGACGGTGGCCATTTTGGTGACATCCTGCATCAGCCCGACGCCGCCGATGGCGGGTGTGGGCAAAATGCCTTCGCCATTGGTCTCGTTGTAGAGCGAGCAATTGCCGCCGATCACCGGAAAATCCAGCGCCCGGCAGGCGGCGCCGATGCCGTCAATGCCGGCCACGATCTCCCACATGATCTCGGGTTTTTGCGGATTGCCGTAGTTGAGATTGTCGGTGACCGCCAGCGGCGTCGCACCCACGGCGGTCAGATTGCGCCAGGCCTCGGCGACCGCTTGCTTGCCGCCTTCGAAGGGATCGGGGCGGCAATAGCGCGGCGTCACATCGGTGGTGATGGCCAGGGCCTTTTGGCTGCCATGCACCCGCACCACGGCGGCGTCGCCGCCCGGTACCTGCACCGTGTCAGCCATCACGGTATGATCGTATTGTTCCCACACCCAGCGGCGCGAGGCCATGTCGGGCGAAGCGAGGATGGTTTTCAGCGACGCCAGGACGGGTTTGGTCTTGTCGTAAGCAGGCTCGCCGGTCAGCGGCTTGCGTTCGGTGTAGGGGCGCTCATAGATCGGGGCCGCGTCCGACAGCGCGGTGATCGGCATATCGGCGACCACCGCGCCTTTGTGTTTGACCACCAGCCGGCTGGTGTCGGTGGTGATGCCGATGACGGCGAAATCCAATTCCCATTTCTTGAAGATGGCTTCGGCCTGGGCTTCGCGGCCGGGCTTGAGCACCGCCAGCATGCGCTCCTGGCTTTCCGACAGCATCATCTCATAGGCCGTCATATTGGTTTCGCGTTGCGGCACCTTGTCGAGATCCAGTTCGATGCCCGAGCCGCCCTTGTCACCCATTTCTGCCGAAGAAGAGGTGAGGCCCGCCGCGCCCATATCCTGAATAGCGATGATGGCGTCGGTCGCCATCAGCTCCAAACAGGCTTCCAGCAGCAGCTTTTCGGTGAAGGGATCGCCCACCTGCACCGTGGGGCGTTTTTCTTCCGACGCGTCATCGAATTCCGCACTGGCCATGGTAGCGCCGTGAATGCCGTCGCGCCCGGTTTTGGAGCCGACATAGACCACCGGATTACCCGCGCCCTTGGCGGCGGAAAGGAAAATCTTATCCTGCCGCGCCAGCCCCACGCACATAGCATTGACCAGGATGTTGCCATTGTAGCTTTTGTGGAAATTGACTTCGCCGCCGACCGTGGGCACGCCCATGCAATTGCCATAACCGCCGATGCCCGACACCACACCAGACACCAGATGACGGGTTTTGGGGTGGTCGGGCTCGCCGAAGCGCAGGGCGTTCATCATGGCGATGGGGCGCGCGCCCATGGTGAAGACATCGCGCATGATACCGCCCACGCCGGTGGCCGCGCCCTGATAGGGTTCGATAAAGCTGGGATGGTTGTGGGATTCCATCTTGAAGATGGCGGCGTCGCCGTCGCCGATATCGATCACGCCGGCATTCTCGCCGGGACCTTGGATCACCCAGGGGGCCTTAGTCGGCAGTTTTTTCAGATGGGCGCGGGTGGATTTGTAGGAGCAATGCTCGCTCCACATCACGCTGAAGATTCCGAGCTCGACAAACGTCGGCTCGCGGCCCATCAGCTCCAGGATGCGCTGATATTCCTCATCGGAGAGCCCATGCTCTTTTATCAATTGCGGTGTGATAGCGGTCATAGGATTCACTGAGGTTCCAATTGGATGGCGACGCCGGTCTTGCCTTGTTCGGCTCTGTGCAGTTTGGAAACAGTCGTCTGCAAACTCTTATGTCCGGCCGCAGATACAGTCACCGCCGCATCGGGGTAGAAAAAATCATAAGGGAGCGGGAGCAACCATACATGATGCCACACTTCCTTGACCTGAAATTGGCCATCCGCGTCTGTCGTCGCGGTGGAGGCGATGCTTGGCTTTTCCAGCGACGTGACCGTGACTTGTGCCCCCGGGATCGAAATGGCCGAGACACTGTCCCGTACGTTGCCGGTCACCGCGGGAATGTCATAGGCCCGAAAAGGAACGCATCCCGTGCAAACAAACACCGCGGGAACCAGCAAGATCGTCCATCTCATGTGAGCGTTTCGATCAGGCTTTGGAACAGATTTCGGCCATCGGTGCCGCCAAGAACTTCGTCCACCACCCGCTCGGGATGGGGCATCAGGCCCAGCACATTGCGCTTTTCGCTCAAGATTCCGGCGATATTACGGGCCGAGCCGTTGGGGTTCTCGCCTTTGGCATAGCGGAAGGCGATGCGATTCTCGCCTTCCAATCGGTCCAGCGTTTCCTCATCGGCGAAATAGCTGCCCTCGCCATGGGCCACAGGAAAGGTCACGCGCTGGCCGTTTTCATAATGGCGGGTGAAGGCGGACTGGGTTTCCTGAACTTCCAGCCCCACCGGCTTGCAGACAAATTTGAGCGCGGCGTTGCGCATCAGGGCGCCGGGCAGCAAATGGCTTTCGGTCAGAACCTGGAAGCCGTTGCAGATGCCAAGAACCATGCCGCCCTTGTCGGCATGGGCCTTGACTGACTTCATCACCGCCGACTGGCTGGCCATGGCGCCGCAGCGCAAATAGTCGCCATAGGCAAAACCGCCCGGCAGCACCACCAAGTCTACATCCGGCAATTCGCTGTCCTGGTGCCACACCATGGCGGGCGCCTTGCCGGTCATCTGCTCCAGCGCGACCTTGGCGTCGCGGTCGCAGTTGGAGGCGGGAAAGACAATGACGGCGGATTTCATTGTGCTTCACCTTCATCTGGCCATTGCCAGCCATCTTTTTCAGAAAAACCCATGTCATCACCGGGCTCAAGCCAATACATCCGACCGATTGGCAGATGTTTGTTGTGCCGCAGTTCTCCAGGAAGCGATTTCATTGCGAGTTGAAGCGCTTGGAACGCGTCCAAACCGTGCGTGTCGTGAGCAAATACTCTGTCTTGGTAGGTAAAGCTGTAAGGACAGACAGCTTCACTATCGCTTACATATTTTGGGACGCCCACCTCGACTCGGACTTTGTCGATTGAATCTATGACTGACAACGTTCTCACGACAAACAGGTCCTGTGGCGGTATTGGCGCCCTTGCCATTTCAGCCTTTTAGCTCGATCTCGTATTTCTCGATCACGGTATTGGCGAGCAGCTTTTCGCACATCGCCTTGAGTTCGGTTTTGGCTTTTTCCGTGTCGCTGCCGGAAAGCTCCAGATCAATCACCTTGCCCTGGCGCACCTCGCCGACGCTAGCGAAGCCCAAGCCGTTCAAGGCATGGCCGATGGCCTTGCCTTGCGGGTCCAGAACGCCGTTTTTGAGGGTGATGAAGACGCGGGCTTTCATGTCATTCTATGCTGCTCACCCTTCGACAAGCTCAGGGTGAGGAGTGAGTCTGAAATCCTCATGCTGAGCCTGTCGAAGCATGAGGAGGAAGATTACTGAACCAGTACCGGCCCCTTATTCTCGCCTTGCACCGATTCGGGCATGATTCCCAAGCGTTTTGCGACTTCGCTATAGGCCTCGACCACCCCGCCCAGATCGCGGCGGAAACGGTCCTTGTCCAGCTTTTCGTTGGTGGTCACATCCCACAACCGGCAATTGTCCGGGCTGATCTCATCGGCCAGCACGATGCGCATATAGTCATTTTCCCACAGCCGGCCGAATTCCAGCTTGAAATCCACCAGCTTGATTCCGGCGCCCAAGAACAGGCCTGACAGGAAATCGTTGACCCGGATGGTCAGATTGACGATGTCGTCCAGGTCCTGTGGCGAAGCCCAGCCGAAGGCGGTGATATGTTCTTCGCTGACCCAGGGATCGTTCAACCCGTCATTCTTGTAATAATATTCAATGATGGAGCGGGGCAGGGCGGTGCCTTCCTCGATCCCCAGCCGCTTGGACATGGACCCGGCGGCGACATTGCGCACCACCACTTCCAGGGGGATGATCTCAACTTCCTTGATCAACTGCTCGCGCATATTCAGGCGGCGCACGAAATGGGTCGGCACCCCGATACCCTGAAGCTGGGTCATCAGATATTCGCTGATGCGATTGTTGAGGACGCCCTTGCCTTCGATGGTGTCCTTTTTGGCGCCATTTCCGGCGGTGGCGTCATCCTTGAAATACTGGATGACGGTGCCCGGCTCGGTTCCTTCATAAAGGATCTTGGCCTTGCCTTCGTAGATGACGCGGCGGCGCTTCATGGCGATTTCCTTGCAAAACGAAAAGGGCGGCTCCGCCCGCGGCCCTGGGAGAGGAACTTACCGGATTGGGTGCAGGCGCGGCAATCTTTTGCATGTGCATACCCACATCCGTATGGGAACATAACGCAATTCTGACACGATACGATGGCAGCTTTTCGGAAAACCTTTTGATTACAGGGAGTTGATAATGGCCAGTGGAATGGATGACCGCCGCAAGGGCTTTGAAGCCAAATGGGCGCATGACGCGGAACTGCGCTTTAAGGTGGAAGCCAAGCGCAATCGTGCGCTGGGCGAATGGGCGGCGGCCAAAAAAGGCCTTTCCGGCGAGGCGGCGGACGACTTTGTCGGCAGCGTGATTGCCGCCGATTTTCACGAAGCCGGCGACGAAGATGTGTTCCGCAAGCTGCGTTCCGAGCTGGATGCCTCGGTGAGCGATGCCGTGATCCGCGACAAAATGCGCGAATGCCTGCAGGCGGCGGTGGACCAACTGACCAAATAGGCCGGTTATGCCGGCATGCCGCGCAACTGCGCCAACGCCGCCTTGAAGCGGCGCGACAGAGGCACCGTCAAACTCCCCAACTTGACCTCATAATCGCCGGAGCCTTCGGGCGTCAGGGCGGTGACCCGCGCGCTGTTGATCAGCCAGGAACGGTGGACGCGGACAAAACCGCGCCCGGCCAAATCGCTTTCCACCGCCGACAAAGCGCGGCGCGCCAGCGGGCGGCGGCCATCGGCCATCACAAACTCAACATAATTGCCCGCCGAGGTGACGGCCAGGATGTCGGACAGGCAGACCCGCGTCAGTTTGGCGCCGTCGCGGATGTCGAAGGTCAAGGTCTGGCCGGGGATATGAATCAATTGCTGCTGGCGCAGCAGGCGCTCGATCAAGGCGCATCCGGCCATGAACATCATATAGCCAAAGGCATCTTTGCGCAGTTCATAGAGAAAGTTCGGCCAGAAGGGGCCCCACCCGTAATCCCCGCCGAACGCCCAATAGGCCAGCTTGCGCAATGCCACAAAGCCCATGACATGGGCGAAGGACCAGATCACGGCGCCCGGAATATGGATGACCAGCCACCAGCGCGGCCGGACATTGGGCGGCGCCAAGCGATAAGCGATCCACATCAGCGGAAACACCATAGCGAAGGAGAGCCAGCTTGAGCCTTCCCAGATGACGGGCTCCAGCAGCCCGTGATGCGGCATGTCGTGCAGGATGGTGATCACATTCAGGGTGACGATCAGCGCCACCACCGTCACCGCCACGCCAAACGAATAAAGCAAGGTCCGGCGCAGGATACCGCCGGTCCCTAAAGCGTCGCCGCTTATCCCAAGCCATTGCCAGATATCACCAATCCGGCGCGGGTCGGACCCTTTGGCTTTTATGGACGAAGGCTGTGACGCAGATTGGGCGGGATCGGACATGGGGCGAACATATGGCACGGATGATGCGGATGGCAGTGGGATTGGTGCTGGCGATGACCCAGCCTCTGGCCGCGGCCGAACCGGGCTGGCCGCACTATGGCGGCGATCAGGGTGGGCAGCGGCACTCGGCTGCAACACAGATCACTCCGGCCAATGTGACAGGCCTGCGTCAGGCCTGGCGCTATTCCACCGGGGCGATGACCCACCATGCCGGATCGGTCGCCAAGTCGGCTTTCGAAAACACACCCATCCTCCATGAAGGCAAACTGTTTGTCTGTTCGGCCTTCCAGGAAGTCAGCGCTCTCGATCCAGGGACAGGGCGCGAGATATGGCGTTTCGATCCGCGCCTGCCGGACGATGCGAAGTTGAACTACCCCAACAGTTTCAACTGCCGGGGCGTCGCCTATTGGAAAGGCAGCGACGGCAGAGGGCGCATTTTTCTGGCCGCCAACAATCGCCGGCTTTATGCCCTGGATGCCGCCACCGGAAAACCGGTCAAGAGTTTCGGTCAGAACGGCGCGGCGGTGATCTATGACGGCAAGCTGCGTCGCAAGGGGGCGATGCAATTTTCCTCCGCGCCCATCGTCAGCCGTGGGATCGCCGTGGTCGGTTCTTCCATCGACGACAATCAGATGGTGGATGAGCTGCGCGGCACGGTGCGCGCCTTCGACGCCATGACCGGCGCCGCCGAATGGAGCTTCGATCCGGTGCAGGGTAGCCGCGCTATGCGCGCGGGCGCGGCGAATGTGTGGGCGCCGATCTCCGCCGATGACGCGCGGGGGCTGGTCTTCTTGCCGACCTCAAGCCCCAGTCCGGATTTCTGGGGCGGCTATCGCACCGGCGATGACAAATATACCAACGCGGTGGTGGCGCTGAAGATCGAGACGGGCGCGGTCGCCTGGTCATTCCAGACTTCGCATCATGACGTCTGGGATTATGATGTGGCAGCACAGCCGACGCTGGCCCGGGTCACGTACCGGGGCAAGACGGTGGATGCGGTATTGCAGCCCACCAAGCAGGGCCTGCTGTTCACTCTGGACCGGGAAACCGGCCGGCCCATCATTCCGGTGGAGGAACGCAAGGTGCCGCAAGGCGGCGCGCCGGGCGAAAAACTGTCGCCGACGCAACCTTTCCCGATTGCGCCAAAGCCGCTCGCTCCCAATCGCATCAGCGCCGATGACGCATTCGGTCTGACCTTTTGGGATCGCAGCAAATGCCGTGAGATGATCAAGGCCGCGCGCAACGAGGGCATTTACACGCCGCCCAGCACCCAGGGCACCATCCTTTATCCCTTCACCGGCGGTGGCACCAATTGGGGTGGATTGTCCTTCGACGCCGGGCGCAATGTTGTGTTCGTCAACACGTCAAACCTCATACATCTGGTGACTTTGATTCCCGCCGAGGATATCGATGCGCTGCGCAAGGCACATCCGCATGAGGAAATTTCGCACAACCGTGGCGCACCCTTCGGCATGTGGCGCAGGACCTTGGTGTCGCCTTGGGAACTGCCCTGCAATCCGCCGCCTTGGGGCAAGCTCCACGCCATCGACATGCGGAATGGTAAAATCCTGTGGTCGGTGCCGCTGGGCACCACGCAGGACCGCTTTCCCTTCAGTCAGTATTTTCTGGGCAAGACCGGCGTGCCCAATTTCGGCGGGCCTATCTCTACCGACAGCGGGTTGGTCTTTATCGGCGCGGCGATGGACAATTATCTGCGCGCTTTCGATGCCAAGAGTGGCGCGGAATTGTGGCGCGGGCGGCTGCCAGCCGGCGGACAGGCGACACCCATGACCTATATGTGGAAGGGCAAGCAGTATGTGGTGATCGCCGCCGGCGGTCATGAAAAGCTGGGCACCAAGCGCGGCGATCAGGTGATCGCTTTTGCGTTGCCGGATTGATTAGTGTCCTCCTCCTTCGACAAGCTCAGGATGAGGACACAGCACAATTCCTCACCCTGAGCTTGTCGAAGGGTGAGCGCCGCGCGCTCCTAGTCGAACACGCGCTTGAAGATCGTGTCCACCGCCTTGAGGTGATAGCCCAGGTCGAACATGGCTTCGAGCTTGGCGGCAGGCAGCGCCTTGGAGACATCGGGATCGGCCTTGAGCAAGTCCAGCAGATTGCCTTCGCCGTTCCAGGCGCGCATGGCGTTCTTCTGCACCAGCCGGTAGCTGTCTTCGCGCGCCAGGCCCGCCTGGGTCAGCGCCAACAGCACCCGCTGGCTGTGCACCAGGCCGTGGGTGGCATCCAGATTCTTCTGCATGCGGTCCGGATAGACCACCAATTTCTCGATCACCCCGGTCATGCGCGCCAGCGCGAAATCCAACGTGATGGTGGCATCGGGGCCGATATAGCGCTCGACCGAGGAGTGGGAAATGTCCCGCTCATGCCACAGCGCCACATTTTCCATCGCCGGAATGGCGTAACTTCTCACCATGCGCGCCAGGCCGGTGACGTTTTCCGTCAGCACCGGATTGCGTTTGTGGGGCATGGCGGACGAGCCCTTCTGGCCCGGCGCGAAATATTCCTCGGCCTCCAAAACTTCGGTGCGTTGCAGATGGCGGATCTCGACCGCCAGCCGTTCCAATGAGGATGCGACCACGCCCAGCGCCGCGAAATAGGCGGCATGGCGGTCGCGCGGGATCACCTGGGTGGAAACCGGCTCCACCGCCAGGCCCATCTGCTTGGCGACATGGTCTTCGACACGCGGATCGATATTGGCGAAGCTGCCGACCGCGCCGGAAATGGCGCAAGTGGCGATTTCGGCGCGCGCCGTCACCAGCCGCGCGCGGGCGCGGGTGAATTCGGCATAATAAGTGGCCAGCTTGACGCCAAAGGTGGTGGGCTCGGCATGGATGCCATGGCTGCGTCCGATGGTGGGCGTCATCTTATATTCAAAGGCGCGCTGTTTGAGCGCCGCCAGCAGGGCGTCGGTGTCTTCGATCAAGATATCGGCGGCGCGGGCCAACTGCACATTCAGGCAAGTGTCCAGCACGTCCGAGCTGGTCATGCCCTGATGCACAAAGCGCGCTTCGGGACCGACGATTTCCGACAGATGAGTCAAAAACGCGATCACGTCATGCTTGACCTCGCGCTCGATCTCATCGATCCGCGCCACATCGAACTTGGCACCCTTGCCCTTTTCCCAGATCTTTTTTGCGGCGTCCTTGGGCACCACGCCCAGTTCGGCCAGCGCATCGGTGGCATGTGCCTCGATCTCGAACCAGATGTGGAATTTGGTCTCGGGCGACCAGACCTCAACCATCGGCGCGCGGGCATAGCGGGGGATCATGGAACAGCTTTCTATTGTTCGCTTAAGAGGTCAACTTTCTGCAACGGTTTACATGTTGAATTCAATATGCCGGTTGGTTCGTTTTTGCCTTGTTCTTTTTTGCCGTCTTCATACGTCCGGAACGGCCAGATTGGCGGCATAACTGTAGCGTATTAACCTCCAGTCCGCTGACCAAAGCTGCACGTTTTTGCGTCGATAATGCTTTAAAAGCCGCTGCGGCGTCGGCGTTCATCCGAACAGAAACCACCTGTTTGGGTGCGGCAACAGGAGGCCGCCCCCTGGATCGCTTGGCGGCCGCAATAACGCCAGGATCTACGTCCGCCGCAGGCCGCATTGTGGAAAAAAACTCGGGCGTGATTTTAGGCGCTTCTTCGTCCGCTTGCCCGTACCGGCGCGGCTTATGTGTCATTTGCCTTTTAACCACAGTTCGCACTCCTCTTTCTCGGCATATCTGAAACTGATGATCCGGCGTTTGCGCCCTTTGGGGCTATAGACCATGACCGCGACACGCCCTGCCAATAAACCCATCGCTATAAAGCGAGGTTCTGGATATTTGAATTTCGGGTCGCGCTCGCCGCGGCGATCTTGTCCGATCAAAGCCGTTTCGAATTCAAAGTAGGGCGCTTTTTCAAAACTCAGTCCATGCTTGGCGAGGTTGGAGGCCGCTTTGCGGTCGTCCCATTCGAGGTCGCCGACTCCACCCATTGCTATTTTATGTAATACGAAAAATTGACGGATTCAAGGGCTGATCACACAGCCGGACCAGCCGGATTTCTACAGCAATCCCAACGACTTGAAGCTGGCATGACCGCCGCGGCCGATCACCAGATGATCGTGCACCGCAATCGACAAGGCTTTTGCCGCGCCCACCACCTCCCGCGTCATCAGAATGTCGGCCTTGGAGGGCGCGGGATCGCCGGATGGATGATTGTGCACCAGGATGATGGCGGAAGCGGAAAGCTCCAGGGCCCGTTTGACGATCTCGCGCGGATAGACCGGGGTATGGTCCACGGTGCCGCGATGTTGCACTTCATCGGCGATCAAGATGTTCTTGCGGTCCAGGAACAGCACGCGGAATTCCTCATTCGCCGCGCGCGCCATGGCGGCGGTGCAATAGTCCAGCAAGGCGGCCCAGGAGGACAAAGCGGGCCGTCCGATGACGCCGGTCTTGCTCAAACGGTGCGCGGCGGCTTCCACGATCTTCAAGTGGCTGGCGACGCTCTCGCCCACGCCTTCGACTTCCAGCAGCCGCGCGCGGGGCGCGGCAATGACTTCGGCGAAACTGCCGAAGCGCGCCAATAGGGCCTTGGCCAAGGGTTTTGTATCGCGCCGGGGAATGGCGGCGAACAGAGTCAATTCCAGCAATTCATAATCGGGCATGGCATCGGCGCCGCCCTTTAGGAAGCGCGCCCGCAGCCGTTCGCGATGACCCTCGGTGCCGGTGTTCTCAGACATCAGCACGAACCGCGTCAGACATAAGGAGGCTTGTGCAAGCCCTTTGGCGACAGCGTGAATATCTCCACGCCCGTCTCGGTCACGCCCACCGAATGCTCGAATTGCGCCGACAGCGAACGGTCGCGCGTCACCGCTGTCCAACCGTCGGAGAGCACCTTCACGCCAAAGCCGCCCAGATTGATCATCGGCTCGATGGTGAAGAACATGCCGGGCTTGAGTGCAATGCCGCCCCCCGGCTTGCCGTAATGCACGACATTGGGCAGGGCGTGAAACACCTTGCCCAAGCCGTGGCCGCAAAAATCGCGCACCACGGCGCATTTTTCCTCGCCTTCGGCAAAAGATTGAATGGCGTGGCCGATATCGCCGGTGGTCGCGCCGGGCTTCACCGCCGCGATGCCGCGCATCATGGCGTCATAGGTGATTTCCACCAATCGCTCGGCTTTGCGTTTTACCTCACCGACCGGATACATGCGGCTGGTATCGCCATGCCAACCGTCCAGGATCACGGTGACGTCGATGTTCACAATGTCGCCGTCGCGCAGCGGCTTGTCGCCGGGAATGCCGTGGCACACCACATGATTGATGGAGGTGCAGACGGTGTGGCGATAGCCGCGATACCCCAGGCAGGCCGGAACGGCGCCATGGGCGATGATGTGGTCGTAAGCCACTTTATCCAGCGCGGCGGTGGTGACGCCGGGCTTGACCAGCGGCACCAGCAGGTCCAACACCTCGGCCGCCAGCTTTCCTGCCCGGCGCATACCCTCAAAGTCCGCCGGTTCATGGAGGGTGACGGCGAAATGGGCCTTGCGCGCGGCTTCAAAAATGTCGGACTGGGGTAAGATGGTCATGGCGCCAATATATAAGGCGGCGGCGCCAAAACCAAACAGGAACCTGATGAACAGCCCTTTGGAAAAAACGCACAGCGCGGCGGTTCTGGTGATCGGGGATGAAATCCTGTCCGGCCGCACCCAGGACAGCAACAGCCACACTATCGCCCGGTTTCTGGCGTCCCTGGGGATCGACCTTGGGGAAGTCCGGGTGGTGGGCGATGTCGAAGCCCAGATTGTCGGCGCCCTGAATGCCCTGCGTGCCGCCTACGATGTTGTCTTTACCACCGGCGGCATCGGTCCCACCCATGACGACATCACCGCCGACGCCATCGCCAAAGCGTTTGGCGCAGGGATTGGGTACCATCCGGACGCCTATGCCTTGCTGGAAGCGCGCTATCCGCCGGGGGAATTCAACGATATGCGAAAACGCATGGCCCGCATTCCCCATGGCGCGTCGCTGGTGGCCAATCCGGTGTCCGGCGCGCCGGGCTTTCATATCGGCAATGTCTATGTGCTGGCCGGCGTGCCGATGGTGATGCGCGCCATGTTGGAACAGATCGCGCCGCAACTTCCCCGCGGCGTCCCAGTGACCAGCATCACGGTGGAAGCGGCGATCCCCGAAGGCGTGATCGCGCCGGGTTTGGCGCAATTGCAGAAGGACAATCCCCAACTGGCCATCGGTTCCTATCCTTTTTACCGCGAAGGCACCGCCGCGCCTTTCGGGGCGCAGCTGGTGTTGCGCGGCCGGGACGCGGCGGCGGTGGAGCGCGCCGCGCAGGCGCTGGAAGTCCTGGTGACTTCATTGGGCACTGCGCCGCAGCGCGTAAAATCCGGCTGACAGCGCGGGCGTGAAGTGGCAGGCTCGTGCTCATGGAAATTCGCAGCGCCATATCAGGAGAAATGCCATGGACATCAAGAAGCGTGATTTTCTGGTCGGTGGCGCGCTGATGGGCGCCGGCATCGCCGCGGGGGGAGAGGCCGAGGCGCAACCGGCGAATCTGGCATTCCCGCTGCCGGAGCCGGTCTTACTGCCGATCAACGGCTCCAGCCAGCGTTATCCGGTACGCCGCATTTATTGTGTAGGACGCAATTACCTCGCCCATATCCGCGAGATGGGCAATGACGCGCGCGAGCCACCGTTTTTCTTCGCCAAGCACCGCGACATGATCGTGCAGAACGGCAAGACCTGCGCCTATCCGGCGCTGACTAAGGACTATCAGCATGAGATCGAGCTGGTCGTCGCGATGAAGTCCGGCGGCATGAACATCCCAATCGCGCGCGCGCTGGACCATGTCTATGGCTATGCGGTCGGACTGGACATGACCCGCCGCGATCAGCAGAGCCGTATGAAGGAAAAACGGTTTCCCTGGGAAATCAGCAAGTCGTTTGAAGACAGCGCGCCCTGCAGCGCCATCTATGCCGTGAATCAGGTCGGCCATCTGTCCAAGGGCCGGATTCACCTCACCGTGAATGGCAAGACCACCCAGGATTCCGATCTGGAGAGTATGATCTGGAATGTTCCGGAGATCATCCACCACCTCTCCACCCAGGCGGAACTGAAGGCGGGCGATTTGATCTTCACCGGTACTCCGGAGGGTGTGGGCCCGCTCCAGCGCGGCGACAAGATGACGGCCCGCATCGACAAGCTGGGCGAACTTTCCGTCACGGTGGTTTGACGCTGGCAGGGGAAGAGTAGCTATTGCAGCTTCAGCGCTTTCGCCGCGGTGGTGAAGGCGGTCTGGGCGTCCTTGTTGCCGGGAAAGGCTTTGCGCGCATCCGCCAGTGCGGCACGCGCCTTGTCTGTTTCTCCCAGCACGGTATAGGCGCGCATCAGGCGTACCCAACCCAGCGCGTCGTTGGGATCGGATTTCAGCCGCGCCGCCAGCCGTTCCACCATGGCCAGGGGATTGGGGCCGCCGCCTTGCGCCACCGCCTGCGACGTCAGCTTCGCCAAATGGTCGGTCAGCATCTGATGCAAGGGCGAGGAGGTGGGGATATCGTCCCGCAGGCTTTCCCACAACTGAGTGGCGCCGGCGCGATCATTGCGCGCCGCCTTGGCCAGCCCCAGATAAAAACGCGATTGCATATTTTGGGGATCGGCGGCCAATGCGGCAGTGAAAGCGGCTTCGGCTTCCGGCGGCACCGTGCCGGCATTGGCCAGCACCAAGGCCTCGCCATAACCGGCATTGAGCGCCGGATCGCCCTTGCCCACCAACGCGATCGCCTTGGCCAAGGCTTTTGCGGCATTGGCGGGATCGTTGGCCGACATATAGGCCTGGCCCAGATAGCGCCAGGCGCGGGCGTCGCCCGGATATTGCCGCACCCGTTTGATCAGATAGGGCACCAGGCCGCCCACTTCGCGGGTCTCAAGACCGCTGGCCGCGCGCAACGCCAGATGGGGACGGCCCAGCAGATAATATGCGCCGCCGCCTATTCCCGAAATGACCAGCACAAGGGTTGCCAGCAGCAAGGCGCGGGTCTTTTTGTTTTCCATCCGCCACAGCGGCACCGCCGCAAAGGCAATGGCCAGCAACGCGATCAGGACAAAACCGATGATGGGCGCGGCGCTCACTGCATTACTCTTTTCTTTGGCCTCTATATTTGTTGCGCACCAAAGCCACGATCATGCCGCGGATGGTGCGCGCCTCCTGATCGCTGAGCCCTGATCGCAGTATCATGGCGCGGATGTTGCGTATCATGGTTTCGCGCTTGGCGGGCGGAAACAAAAATTCCGCCGCATCCAGTTCGTGTTCCAAATGCTCGAACAGCCCGGTCAGCTCGGCGCGGGTGGCCGGCACCGCAATGGTGGCACGGGTGCGCGAGCGGGGCGTGGCGTCGGCGGACTTCAGCCATTCATAGCCCAAAAGCAGTACCGCCTGACCCAGATTGAGGGACGAGAATTCCGCGGTGGGGATGGTGATGACCGCGTCGCATAAGCTCATTTCGTCATTGTCCAACCCGGCCCGCTCGCCACCGAACAGAATGGCGCTTTTGGCCCCGTCCGCGGCGGCGGCGCGCAGCCGCTGGGCGGCAGCCTCGGGCGTGTGAATTTCCTTCAGCACGTCACGGCCGCGCGCCGTGGTCGCCAGCACCAGATTGAAGGGCGCCAAGGCCTTGGCGGCAGTGGAACAGATTTTGGCGCGTTCCAAAATGTCGCTCGCGCCGGACGCCAACACTTGCGCCCGGTCATTGGGCCATTCGAATTTGGGGGCGATCAGGATCAGTTCCTTGAGGCCAAAATTCTTCATCGCCCGGGCGGCGGCGCCCACATTTTCACCCATCTGGGGCTGGGACAGGATCACGGCGGGGGCGGTCATTTGGCGCTTTGACGGGCCTTTATGGGCGGGCTAAACGAGGCTCGCTATAGCCCCTCCTGCTCCAATTTTCGAGCCCACTTCAAAGGAAAGAAGTCGTCATGGAAAAGATCAAGGTCGCCAACCCCGTCGTGGAACTGGACGGCGACGAGATGACCCGCATCATCTGGGACCTGATCAAGAAAAAGCTGGTCCTGCCCTATCTGGATGTGGACCTGCATTATTACGATCTTTCCATCGAGCATCGCGATGCCACCGACGACAAGGTGACGGTCGAGGCCGCCGAGGCGATCAAGAAATACGGCGTGGGCGTGAAATGCGCCACCATCACCCCGGATGAGGCGCGGGTGGAAGAATTCAAGCTCAAGAAGATGTGGAAATCGCCCAACGGCACCATCCGCAACATTCTGGGCGGGGTGATCTTCCGCGAGCCCATCATCTGCAAGAATGTGCCGCGCCTGGTGCCCGGCTGGACCCAGCCCATCGTGGTCGGCCGTCATGCCTTTGGCGACCAGTATCGCGCCACCGATTTCGTTTTTCCGGGCAAGGGCACCTTGACCATCAAGTTTGTCGGCGAAGACGGCAAAGTGATCGAACATGAAGTGTTCAAGGCGCCGGGCGGCGGCGTCGCCATGGCGATGTACAATCTGGATGAGTCGATCCGCGAATTCGCCCGCGCTTCGCTGAATTACGGGCTGGCGCGCAAATATCCGGTCTATCTGTCGACTAAGAATACGATTCTGAAAGCCTATGACGGCCGCTTCAAGGATCTGTTCCAGGAAATCTATGACAGCGAATTCAAGTCCAAGTTTGAGGCTCTGGGCATCGTCTATGAGCACCGCCTGATCGACGACATGGTGGCCTCGGCGCTGAAATGGAGCGGCGGCTATGTCTGGGCTTGCAAGAATTATGACGGTGACGTGCAGTCCGACACCGTGGCGCAGGGTTTCGGTTCACTGGGCCTGATGACCTCGGTGCTGTTCACCCCCGACGGCAAGACGGTGGAAGCCGAAGCCGCGCATGGCACGGTGACGCGTCATTACCGCGAACATCAAAAAGGCAAGTCCACCTCGACCAACTCCATCGCCTCGATCTTTGCCTGGACGCGCGGGCTTTCCCATCGCGCCAAGCTGGATGGCAATGACAGGCTGGCCAAGTTCGCGTCCACCATGGAAAAGGTTTGCGTCGATACCGTCGAGCAGGGCTTTATGACCAAGGATTTGGCGCTTCTTGTCGGCCCCGATCAGAAGTGGCTGACCACTGAGGGCTTCCTGGACAAGGTTGATGAGAATTTGAAAAAGGCTATGGCCTGAGGGGGCGCGGTCTTTTTGGCCGCTGAGTGCGTCGGCCGTGCTCACGTACGCTGGGTACGCTCCGCGCGGCCTCCTGCTCATCGGCCAAAAATCCTCGCGCCCTGCTTTCAATCAACGAACAGTTCTGGCCTGTTCTTTTGGAGCCATTCCCAAAACCGGGGGGCTCGAATTTCATCCACGGCTCCATTTCGGAGCGTGGAGTTTACCACTTGTGGGAGCTATTCCGCCGCGTTTCGCGATGTCCGCTTCTGCTCGTACATCGCCTGATCGGCCCGCGCCATGGCGACGTCCGGACTGTCGCCGGATTTCAGTTCAAAGGCGCCATAGGCAAAGCTGATCGGAATGGACTGGCCGTTCCATTCGGTGGGCGAGGCTTCCAAGGCCGCGGCCAGCACGTCGGCTTTTTTCAGGGCGCGTTCCTGATTGGCGTGGGACAGCAACACGCCGAACTCATCGCCCCCCAGCCGGCCCACGCAATCGCTATCGCGCACATGCTTGAGCAGCACATCGGCGAAATGCGTCAGCATCGCGTCGCCCGCCGCATGGCCATAGGTGTCGTTGGTCCGCTTGAGATGATTGAGATCGAAATAGATCAGCGAGGCGGGCGTCTTGTAGCGGTCGGTGATGGCGATATAGCGCGTCAGTTCGCGCACAAAGGCGCGGCGGTTGAGCAGGGGCAGCATGCCGTCCTGGTCGGCGGCCTTCTCCATTTCGTCCAGCCGCGTGCGGGTCTGGGTCAGTTCGCGGCGCAAACTGTCCACTTCGCCCATCAGTCCCATGATGGCGTCGCGCACCCGGGGCGTGAATTCCGCTTCGGGAATCCCCAAGACGCTGGCGGCCGGGCCGATCGTATCCGGCCCGGCGGCACCGCCACTGGCTTCGACCCGGCGGGCATAGGCCGCCTGGGCTACCGAGCGGGTGGGAGGGGTGGGGTTGTTGCGGTCAACTTTCATGGGTATCGCCGGCTCCAGCCCAGCAAAGCGCCTGCCGGGCGGTTTAACTGTGCCTTTATGATTCCCAAGGAATGGTTAACGACCGTTAAAACGGCTCTTTCCTTGAGGTTTTTGGTGCCTATACTGCGCCGCTTCGCTGGAGAGCCGCTTGCCGAATCGAAGCCCCCCCAAAAAAACGGCCGCCAAACAGGTTGCTGTCGGCATCATCATGGGCAGCCAGTCCGACTGGGTGACCATGCAGGCCTGCGCCCATCTGCTCGACACGCTGGGCGTCGGTCATGAAACCCGCATCGTCTCGGCGCACCGCACCCCCGACCGCATGGCCGCCTATGCCAAGGAGGCGCAGGCGCGGGGCCTGAAGGTGATCATTGCCGGCGCCGGAGGCGCGGCGCATCTGCCGGGTATGGTCGCCAGCATGACCACGCTTCCCGTATTGGGTGTGCCGGTGGAAAGCCGCGCCTTGAAGGGATTGGATTCGCTGCTCTCCATCGCCCAGATGCCGGGCGGTGTGCCGGTGGCGACGTTTGCCATTGGCGAAGCCGGGGCCAAGAACGCGGCGCTACATGCCGCCGCGATCCTGGGCCTTTGCGATGCGGCCGTGAAAAAACGCTTGGATGCGTGGCGCGCCAGGCAAACCAAATCGGTGGCCAAGACCCCGAAATGACCGTCTCGCAATCCTCCTCCAAACCCGTCCCGCCGGGCGGCACTATCGGTATTGTCGGCGGCGGCCAGTTGGGCCGCATGCTGGCGCTGGCGGCGAGCAGGCTGGGGCTAAAAACCTGCATCTATAACGATACCGCCGACGCGCCCGCCTTCCAGGTGACGCAACATGCGCTGGTCGCGCCTTATGACGATCTGAACATGCTGGCGGCTTTTGCCGAAGTCTGCGACGCGGTCACGTTTGAGTTCGAAAATCTTCCCGCCCATGCCATCGCGCATTTGGCCGAGCGGGTGCCGGTACGCCCCGGCGCGCATGCCTTGGCGATCACCCAGGACCGGCTGACCGAAAAAACCTTTGTCGAAAAATTGGGACTGAAGACGGCGCCGTTCTTTGAAGTGTCCTCGGCCGCGCAAGCGCGCGAGGCGTTCGGCAAATTGGACGGACGCGGCATTTTGAAGACCCGCCGCTTCGGCTATGACGGCAAGGGCCAGGTCAAGGTCGCAAGCGGCGAAGAGGCCGCCAAGGCGTTTGAAAGCTTCAAGGGTGCGCCCAGCATTCTGGAAGGCTTTGTGGGTTTTTCCTTTGAAGCTTCAGTGGTGGCGGCGCGGGGTCATGACGGCGCCTTCGCGGCCTATGATCCGCCCGAGAATGAACATGAAAATCACATTCTGCGCCGTTCCACGGTGCCATCGCGGCTAGCGCCGGCTCAGGCCGAAAGCGCCAAGGCCATCGCAAAAAAAATCGCCGATGCCTTGGAGTATGTGGGGGTGCTGGCGGTGGAGCTGTTTGTCGCCCAGGACGGCGCTTTGCTGGTCAATGAGATCGCGCCCCGGGTCCACAATAGCGGCCATTGGACCATCGAAGCCTGCCAGTGTTCGCAGTTCGAACAGCATATCCGCGCCGTGGCGGGATGGCCGCTGGGCGATCCCGGCCGTCATGCCGATGCGGTGATGGAAAATATCATCGGCGCGGAAGCCGATGCCTGGGAATCCCTGGCCAAAAGCGGCGCTCTGCATCTTTACGGCAAGCAGGAGGCCCGCTTGGGCCGCAAAATGGGCCATCTGACGCGCTTAAAGCCGTTGACGAAGCCCTGATCGCCCCATAGGTTCCGCGCCATGAACCTGACCAAGCGCATGACCCAGACCACCAAGACCGCCAAAGTTTTTGGCAGGGCTGGGATCGCGCGCAGGTAAGCAAGACAGATCGCGAAAGACCCAAGCCCCGCTCCAAACCGGACGGGGCTTTTTTGTTGCCTGCGGCGCTGGCCAAACCAGAGCCGCCAGAAAAAGTGGAGAGTGACGTGAAGAACAAGACTGTGGCGATTGTGGGCGCAACGGGCGCTGTAGGCCGTGAATTTGTCGGCTGTATCGAAAGCCGCGGCGTGCCGCTCAAGGCGCTGAAGCTTTTGGCCTCCGCCAAGTCGGCCGGCAAGGTCCAGAATTTTCGCGGCCAGGCTTTGGTGATCGAGGAACTGACCGACAAGGCTTTTGACGGCGTGGATATCGCGCTGTTTTCAGCCGGCAGCGGCATCTCCAAACAATATGCCCCCATCGCGGTGAAGGCCGGGGCGGTGGTGGTGGACAATTCCTCCGCCTTCCGCGCCGATCCCGCCGTTCCGCTGGTGGTGCCGGAGATCAATGCCCGGTGTATCGCCGGCCACAAAGGCATCATCGCCAATCCCAATTGCGCGGCCATCACCACCCTGGTTCCGCTTTGGCCGGTGCATCAAGTCAATCCGGTCAAGCGTCTGATCGTCTCCACCTATCAGGCGGCGTCTGGCGGCGGCGCGGCGTTGATGGAGGAGCTGGAGGCTTCTACCCGCGCCTATCTGGGCGGCACGCGTTACGAGCCGAGAGTCGTCAAGTATCCTTATGCCTTCAATCTTTTCAGCCACAACACCGCCATCGACATGGCCACCGGCTATAACGACGAAGAGAGCAAGGTGATCAAGGAAACCAAAAAGATCTTCGAGGATGACCGGATCGCGGTCAGCGCCACCTGCATCCGCGTGCCGGTGCTGCGCGCCCATTCTGTGTCCATGACGTTTGAATGCGAGCGCCCGATCACGCCGGACGAGGTCAAGACGCTGCTGGCGTCGGCGCCCGGCGTGAAGCTGGTGGACGATTGGGCGGGCAATTATTTTCCCATGCCCAAGGACGCGTCGGGCCAGGGCGATGTCCTGGCGGGACGTATCCGCAAGGACCTGTCCGATCCGTCGGGTAAATCTATTTCGATGTTTGTTGCCGCCGACCAGCTGCTGAAGGGCGCCGCGCTCAACGCGGTGCAGATTGCAGAGCTTTTATAAGACTCACCATGGCCGGCCTTGAGCCGGCCATCCAGGGCCGCGAGTGAGCGTGTTTCCCTGGATGGGCGGGTCAGGCCCGCCCATGGTGAGTTATGTCTTCGGTTTTGCCCAGTCGGCGAAAGCGGGAAAATTGGACAAAGCGTCTTTGGCTTTCGCCTTGAACTTCTCGAACTGCATCACATTCTCGATGCGGGCGGCGAGAAATTCCCGGGTGGGCGTTTCATCCGCGCTGGTGTCGTTGAACCAGCGCATGGCGGTCGAGCCATAGACCCCCGCTAGAATGCCGCGCTTGGTGTAGAAATTGAAATCGGTGGAGGTGTCGCCGGCGGCGCGCCACATCGCATCCACCGTGCGGTACATCAGCTTGGCGCCCAGCGCCGCATGCATGGGCAGCGACAAAAGCGCGGCGGCGCGGCGCGCGGCT
>DATEEB010000296.1:0-3318 GCA_035281345.1 Rhizomicrobium sp.
CATCGAGCGCATGTTCTGCCGACTTAAGGACTTCCGTCGCATCGCAACCCGATACGATAAGCTGGCACGCAACTTCCTATCAGCCGTTCTGCTCGCTGCCGCCATCACATGGTGGGCTAATTGAGTCCGGACCCTAGAGCCTATTAAGCCGCGCGTCTGCTGCGGCGCCCCGAAAGAGCCGCATCTTCCGCGAACAGATCGATCAGTTGTTCGGTCATGGCGCCGCCCAGCTGTTCCGCATCCACGATGGTCACCGCCTTGCGGTAATAGCGCGTCACATCATGGCCGATGCCGATGGCGGTAAGCTCGACGCTGGAACGGGTTTCGATCTCCTCGATCACCCGGCGCAGATGCTGTTCCAGATAGTTGCCCGCATTCACCGACAGGGTTGAATCGTCCACCGGCGCGCCGTCCGAAATCACCATCAGGATCTTGCGCTGTTCGGGACGGGCGATGGTGCGGTTGTGCGCCCACATCAAGGCTTCGCCGTCGATATTTTCTTTCAGCAAGCCCTCGCGCATCATCAGGCCCAGATTGCGCTTGGCCCGCCGCCACGGCTCGTCGCCCGATTTGTAAACGATATGGCGCAGATCGTTGAGCCGTCCGGGCTGGGGCGGCTTGCCGGCGGCAAACCATTTTTCACGCGCCATGCCGCCTTTCCAAGCGCGGGTGGTGAAACCCAATATCTCGGTCTTCACCCCGACCCGTTCCAGGGTGCGGCCCAGAATGTCGGCGCACATCGCCGCGATCATGATGGGGCGTCCGCGCATGGAGCCGGAATTGTCCAACAGCAAGGTGACGCAGGTGTCGCGGAAGGTGGTGTCTTTTTCGCGCTTGAAGGACAAAGGATACATCGGATCGATGATGATCCGCGGCAAGCGCGAGGCATCGAGCATGCCTTCTTCCAGATCATACTCCCAATGGCGGTTCTGCTGCGCCAGCAGCAGCCGCTGCAGCTTGTTGGCCAGCCGCGATACCACGCCCTGCATGGAAGACAGTTGTTGGTCCAGAAAGCCGCGCAGCCGCGCCAGTTCTTCGGCCTCGCACAAATCCGGTGCCGCGATTTCCTCGTCGAATTCGGCGGTATAGATTTTGTAGCCCCACATATCCTGGTGGGAAAAAGCGGACTCATGGCGCTGCGGCTTGGCGCCGTCTTCCGGCTCGGTGGCGTCGGACAAATCCTCGGGCTGTTCCGAGGCCGCCTCGCTTTCCATCGGATCGCCATCCTCGCTTTCGGCGGCGGATTGCGTGGCGCTTTCGCCATCCTGCTGGGTGTCCTGGTCTTCGCCCTCGTCATTCTCGCCTTCGGGATTCTCGCCTTCGGTATCCTTGTCCGAGGATGGATCGGCGTCCGCCGAATCGCCCAACGCCAAATGGTTCAGCATGGTGCGGGTCAGGCGGGCGAAGGCCTTCTGATCGCGCAACGCGTCCGCCAGTTTGGCCAGATCGCCGCCGGCCTTGCCTTCAATATAGGGCCGCCACAAATCGACGGCATTGGCAATCGATGCGGGCGGCTTTTCGCCGGTCAGGCTTTCGCGCACCATCAGGCCCAACACATCGGCCAAGGGGGCTTCGTCCCGGACCCGCGCCTTGGCCAGCCCGCGATGGATCAGGCGCTGTTCCAGGCCCGATGCCAGATTGGCCGCGACACCTTTCATGGCGAGCGCGCCGATCGCTTCCACCCGGGCCTGTTCGGCGGCTTCGAACACCGCCGCGCCTTCGGGCGACGCCGGCCGGAACCGGCTGTTCACTTTTTCGTCGTGATAGGCCTTGCGCAGGGCATAGGCGTCGCCGGTGCCGCGCACCAAGGCGATGTCTTGCGGCGACAGATTGCGATGGGGCGAGGGCAGACGGGCTTTGAGCCCCTTGAGGGCGGGCGGCTCGCTGGAAAAATTGACTTCCAGCTCCGGCTCAGCCGCCAGGGAGCGCACTGCGACCGAGACTGCACGTTTGAAGGGCTCAGAGGGAGATTCGGGTTTGGCCACTTTGTTCCCATGTCATGGCCCACCGGAGTGTGGGCCATCCAGGTGGGTTATACGCGAAACCGGCAATCCAGGCGCTGGCGTCACCTGGGTGGCCCGCATTCGCGGGCCATGACAGTTTAAAGCTACGCGACCAGCACTTTGGCCGCACTTTCCGGCAATTCCTCGCCAAAGCAGCGCTGGTAGAACTCTGCCACACTGGCGCGCTCCAGTTCATCGCACTTGTTGAGGAAGGTAAGCCGGAAGGCAAAGCCGATATCGCCGAAGATCTCGGCATTCTGCGCCCAGGTGATCACGGTGCGCGGGCTCATCACGGTGGACAGATCGCCCGCGACAAAGGCATTGCGGGTCATGTCGGCCAGCCGCACCATGGCGGAGATGGTCTTCTTGCCCTCCGCGCTGTCGTAAGACGGCGTCTTGGCCAGTACGATTTCCTGTTCCGCGTCATGCGTCAGGTAATTGAGGGTGGTGACGATGCTCCAGCGGTCCATCTGGCCTTGGTTGATCTGCTGGGTACCGTGATAGAGCCCGGTGGTGTCGCCAAGCCCGATGGTGTTGGTGGTGGAAAACAGCCGGAAGGCGGAATGGGGATGGATCACCTTGTTCTGGTCCAGCAAGGTGAGGCGCCCGGACACTTCCAGCACCCGCTGAATCACGAACATCACATCGGGCCGCCCGGCATCATATTCGTCGAACACCAAAGCCACCGGCCTCTGCAGCGCCCAGGGCAGCAACCCCTCACGGAATTCCGTGACTTGCAGACCGTCCTTCAGCACGATCGCATCCTTGCCGATCAGGTCGATGCGGCTGATATGGGAATCCAGATTGATGCGGATGCAGGGCCATTTCAGGCGCGCCGCCACCTGTTCGATATGGGTGGACTTGCCGGTGCCGTGATAGCCCTGGACCATCACGCGGCGGTTGTGCGCGAACCCCGCCAGAATCGCCAGTGTGGTGTCGCGGTCGAAGCGGTAGGCGGGATCGATTTCCGGCACATGCTCGTTGGCGCGGCTAAAGGCAGGCACCTTCATTTTGGTCTTGATGCCAAAGACGCTGCCTGCGTCCACGGTTGTGTCGGGCGCGGCGCTGGTATCCAGGGTTTCGGTATGGGTGCTCATCTATTGATCCGGGAGCCGCCGCATTCGTCAACGCGGGCGCGTGCCGCCCGGTTCAGGTGAGAAGGCCGGAGGCGCGTAACACGCCATAGGCTTTGATGACCTGTTTCAGGCGTTCTTCCGCGCCCCGGTCGCCGCCATTCGCGTCGGGATGAAAACGCTTCACAAGTTCCTTATACCGCGCCTTGATCTCGATCAAGGTGGCGTTGTGCGCCAGCTGC
>DATEEB010000297.1:0-3971 GCA_035281345.1 Rhizomicrobium sp.
GATGCAAAGACGATCGTCAATGTCATTTTGGACATCCAACGGCTGCGTGTGTTCTGCTTGTGCGCTATTCTTGCTTTTGACAGGAGGCCGCTATGTCCAAAACTTTTCAGCTATCGCTGGCGCCACAAAAATTGTGGCAGGCGATCAATCCTTGGAATTTTTATCAGCAAGGCGCGCAGTTCGGTTTCATCAATATCGATCTGGGCCAAACCCCGCGTCCCGAAATCGAGCAGGCGATATTGGATGAGGTGGGCAGCTATGGACGCCAACTCGGCCGGATCGGCGATGCGCTGGAGGTTCTTCTGAACCATGTCGATCTTAATGGACTGAGCAAGGCCGAGCGCGACTCTATCGACATTCTGCGCGGCCAGCTTGCCGAGGTGCGCAAGGTCAAGGACCGCGAAACGCCCAAGGGTGCGGCCCGGTCAAAGACCGACGCTTAAAGGCAACGCGACGATGCCGAGGCCGCGGAGCGGATATCGCCGAGGCGCTGTCGCACCGGCCACGCACGCATCTGGCGTGACGGCGAGGCGCTAACCATCACGCACCTGACAGACCGCCGGATTTAACCTTTCGCCAATCAAAACATGGCGAGGCCGCTGCTGCTGTGGTGATACTGCCGCCCATGATGCCGATCGCGAAAAACAAGCTGGAAGAGCTGTGCGCGCTGTACCTTAACCATCAGGCGCGGGTGCGGCCGGTGTCGCGCGTGTCGCTGGACCGGCCCGGCGCGGGGACAGCCAACTGGTCGCTGGGCGAAGTGGAGCCGCACTTTGACCTGCAAGACGTCATGAGCAGCCTGGCAGCCATCCGCGAGCTGCAATCTGTCTTCCGCATGGTTGTTTGAGGCGGATGCGGCGATGTTCAGGGCGATGATTTTCAGTTTTCTTGCCGGCGTGATGCTCAGCCAGCAGGTTCAGGACTTGGCCTCGGACAATATGGCCAGTGTGGAAACGCAATTGCGCACTGTATTGCGCACCGTCACGAATGTTTCCGCCTATGAAAAGATCGCGGCTGCGCTGCAATAGCTGGCCGGTCTTGCAGGCGGAACCAAAGTTCCCCTTCCCACCGTTTCCTCCGCGTATTGGGAGCTGGTCCGTGAACGCGATTGCGATGCCGGGCCTGGCGTTTGCGGGCAAGCGGGCTGCCTGAATTTTGCCTTATTCCTCGCTGCATCCGCGAACAAGCGCCGCCTGCAGCACCGTCTGAAGCGTGCCGATAACCCCAAGTGGACGGGCAACAGCTGCAAAGGCGCCGCCGGCATGATCCATTCCTCACATCCCGTTTGCGGGCTGTCATAGTTCCTGCCTAAAATGCCCTTCTGATAATCCAGGGGAGAGACAAACATGCATACCGTTGCCAAGATTCTTTTGGGCGGCGCCGTGGCGGCTGGCTTGGGCGCCGCCGGCTTCGCAGCCATCGCGCAGCCCGATCCCAAAGTTGGGGTCACCGTCAACGACCCGGTCGGGCCGTTGCCCAATCCCGCGCAAGTGCCCATCGTCCTGCTCAAGGATATCAAGTGCAGGGTCTCTCCCGGCAAGCAGGAAATGTGCATCCTGTATGGCGATCCCGAAAAGCCCGGTCCCTATACCATCATGTACAAATGGTATCCGGGCAATTTCTCCAAGCCGCATTTCCACAACAATGACCGCTGGGGTTATGTGGCTTCGGGCACATGGTGGGTTTCGTCCAGCAGCGTCTATGACGAGCGCACCACCTATCCGGTGCGCGCCGGCAACATGGCCGTCGACAAGATCAACGCCATCCATTGGGACGGCAACCGCGCCGGCGAAAAGGAGCCCGCCGTGGTGATCCTGTCGGGCGTCGGGCCGAACACCACCATCTATGTGGACGAGAACGGCAAACCCAAGCCGCCTGCCAACTAAAAATACTATGCTATAGAGTGATCGCGCCGCCCGGGGCAGCTCGGGCGGCGCGATGCTACGAAGCATAAAGGGGGGCATATGCATAAGGACAAACCGCGCCGGAAATTCCATCCGGTCTATCTGTTCCTGGCGCTGCCCTTTGCCTGCCTGTTGTGGGTGCCCCTTTACAACCGCATCGAGCCGACCCTGTTCGGCATTCCCTTTTTCTATTGGTATCAGATGCTGTGGACAGCGCTGGGCGCCTTTTGCATCGTGCCGGTCTATTTCTATGAAGAGCGCCGCCGCAAATGAGCGCCAATCCCGTTTCGCTGACCGTCTTTCTTTGCCTGTTCGCGCTGGTCGCGTGCCTGGGTTTTGTCGCCACGCGCTGGCGCAAGGCCGACCTTCACAGCCTGCATGAATGGGGCCTGGGCGGGCGCAGCTTCGGCACCTTGATCACCTGGTTCCTGCTCGGCGGCGATCTCTACACCGCTTATACCTTCATCGCCGTTCCGGCGCTGATGTTCGGGGCGGGCGCGGTGGGATTCTTCGCGGTGCCCTACACCATATTGATGTATCCGCTGCTGTTCTTATGTTTTCCGCGGCTGTGGTCCGTGGCGCGCAAGCACGGTTATGTCACGGCGGCCGATTTCGTCCGCGGCCGCTTCGGCAACCGGCCGTTGGCGCTGGCGGTGGCGCTGACCGGCATCGTCGCCACCATTCCCTATGTCGCCTTGCAGCTTGCCGGCATGCAGGTGGTGATCGCCGCCTTGGGCATCCCGACCACCTTGGGCGGCATTCCCAACCTGCCTTTGATTGTCGCCTTCCTGGTGTTGGCGGCTTATACTTATGCCAGCGGATTGCGCGGCACCGCGCTCACCGCCGTGGTCAAGGATATCCTGATCTATGTCACGGTGCTGACGGCGATCATCGTGATCCCCACCCAACTGGGCGGTTATGAAAAAGTCTTTTCCAGCATCGATCCCAGCATATTGTTGCTGAAGCCCGGCACGGACGGCAATCTGGGACAGGGCTTTTCCTATGCCAGCCTGGCAGTGGGTTCGCTGCTGGCGCTGTTCCTCTATCCTCATTCGCTGACGGGTCTATTGTCCTCGGCCAGCAGCGGGGCGATCCGGCGCAACGCGATTCTGCTGCCGATCTATTCGCTGGCGCTGGCGCTGCTCGCGCTGCTTGGCTACACGGCGGTGACCGCCGGGGTGAAGGGCATGGCGGAATATGCGCCGGGCTTCGCCGAGTTCGGCAACAATTTCGCGATCCCCGCTTTGTTCCTGCATATGTTCCCGTCCTGGTTTGCGGGCATCGCCTTCGCCGCCATTGCCATCGGCGCGCTGGTCCCAGCCTCGATCATGGCGATCGCCAGCGGCAACCTGTTCACCCGCAATATCTACAAAGAGTTCATTGCGCCCGGTTGCACCGAAGCGCAGGAAGCGCGCGCCGCCAAGCTGGCCTCGCTGGGTTTGAAACTGGGGGCGCTGTTTTTCGTACTCTTGTTCCAAACCTCCTACGCCATCCAGTTGCAGCTTCTGGGCGGCATCTGGATCTGCCAGACGCTGCCGGCGGTGCTGATCGCGCTTTACACCCGCTTCTTCAATCCCTGGGCGCTGCTGGCGGGATGGGCGGCGGGCATCGTTGCCGGTACCGTGATGGTGGTGCAATTGGGCCTCAAAAGCTCGATCTATCCGCTGGAAATTTTCGGGCTGACGATCCCCTGCTATGCCGCCCTGATCGCGCTGGCGCTCAATATCGCGGTGGGCTTTGTTCTCAGCCTGATCCTCAACGCAACATCCACCGCGCCGCGCCGGGATGAGACCATTGCTTCCGATTATATTGGTTAGCACTAGGCGCGAGGGATTTCGGGACTTGAGCAGGAGCGCGGAGCGACGTGTACAAGACGTACACGAGCGATCGCGCGACGAACTCAAGGCCCGAAAGAACCGCGCCTATCCAAACCGGCCGGTAATATATTGTTCGGTCTTCTTATTATCCGGCGCCGTGAAAATCTTTTCCGTCGCGCCATACTCCATCAGCTCGCCCAGATACATGAAGGCGGTATAGTCACTGGAGCGGCTGGCCTGCTGCATATTA
>DATEEB010000298.1:0-14213 GCA_035281345.1 Rhizomicrobium sp.
TGGCATCCGCATAAGAACCAATCGCCCCGCCACAATAGCCCACGCGGTCGCCGATCTTGAAATGGGTGACGCCCTCGCCCAGCGCCGATACCGTGCCCGCCGCTTCCATACCCAAACCCGACGGCAACGGCAGCGGATAAAGCCCGGTACGGTGATAGGTGTCGATGAAGTTCACGCCGATGGCAGTGTGTCGGACCTGCACCTGACCCTTGGCGGGCGGCGGCAGGTCGTAGTCTACATAGCGCAGCACTTCGCTGCCGCCGGTTTTTTCAAAGCGAATGGCTTTTATCATCGCAGCAATTGTCTAGTGTCGTGGTTTCGAAGTTCGCCACATAATTGATATCAGGCTCCGTGCGAACTTCGAAACCAAAACGACACTAGAATCAATAATTTACTAGTGTCCCTCGATTCCGAAATTCGCCCAGAGCCTGATATAGAGGTCAAGCGAATTTCGGAATCGGGACACTAGCGACCCTGTTGCTGCTGTTGCACCAGGGTCCGTTGCTGCTCGCGCAATTGCGGCGGCAAGGTCAAGGCAAAGCTCAACTCCGTCGCACTGGTGAAAGGATCGGAACAACTGCCCGCCTGGCAGATATAGGCGGTGGGTTTACCGCCCTCCATGCCGCGCCCGGTGGCGGGATGGTCCGGCGGCAGCGCCTCGCCCGGCTCGATCTGCACCAGCATGCCGTTGGGCATCGGTTTGCCCCAATAGGCGTGTACCAGTTCCTGCGTCTTGGCGTGGCCCTTATGGCCCACGACCAGGATCACCAGGCTGTTGACCATATATTCAAAGCCCGCGAAATAACTGCCCGAAGCCATCGGCATGCGATTGGCTTCATTGCCGAAGGCGGCGGCCAGGGCGGAGGCGCGGTTCATATAATCGCGTTCGCCGGTCAGCAGCGCCAGCCGGGTCAAGACCACCAGCATGGTGCCGTTGGCGCTGGGGGCCGGGTTGTCGAACAGCATGCGCGGACGCACCAAAAGCTGTTCGGCATCGTCGGCATAGAAGCAATAGCCGTTGATTTGGTTGTTCCAGAAATGGCGGTCCAGGGTCTTGGTCCACGCCTTGGCCCGTTCCAGGAAGCGGTCGTCGCCGGTCACTTCGCGCAGTTGGAGCGCCGCGCGCGCCATGTCGGCATAATCATCCGCCGTGCCCATGCTGCCCTTGAGATGGGACAGCCGGTCGCCGTCGCCCAAGTCGGCCACCACCTGATCGAAAGCCTTGATGGCGGCCTGGATCCATTCCGGCTTTCCGAGCGCTATGCCGGCGCGCGCCAGCGCGGCGATGGCCAATCCATTCCAATTCGCCATCACGCGACCGTCGCGCATCGGTGCGGCGCGCTTCTGACGCACCGCCAGCAGCATATCGCGCTGCTTGAGCAAGAGCGCCTCATCGGCTTCGTTGGCGGGCGCGGGATTGCCCAGCCGTCGCGGCAGATTGCGGCCCATCACATTGCCGTCGCGGGTGATGCCATAGACCTGTTTGAAGCGGGCCGAGAAGGTGCCGACCAACGCGGCGCCGATCTCTGCCTCGCTCCAGGTATAGTAGTGGGCGCCTTCCGCCTGATTGTCCGAGGCAATGGACGCGGCAAAGGCATTGCCCACCTTCATGTCGCGCAGCAGGAAATCCACCGTTTCCGGAATGCGCTGTGCGCTGAGCGGATTGCGGTTGAACTGCCAAATCTGGGTGCAGATATCGAGCATCATCGCATTGTCGTACAGCGTCTTTTCGAAGGCGGGCTCCAGCCAGCGTTCGTCCAGGGTGTGGCGGAAGAAACCGCCGCCGACATGGTCATAGGCGCCGCCCAAAGAAATGCTGTCCAGCGTGGTGAAAACGATCTGGCTGAATTGCGGTGTGCCGGTGCGCAGGACGGCGCGCCAGATCACATCCAGCGGCAGGACGTTGAGAAACTTCATGCCGCCCTGCATGCCGCCGAAGAAGATGTCGTAGCGCTGGCCGATACGCAGCGCCGCCACATCCAGGTTCATGCTTTCCTGGCTGGCGGTCATGTCGCGGTTGTAGAGATTCTCCAGCGCTTGGCGCACCTGCGCGCCGGTGTCTTGCGCGCGGGCGCGGTCGTTCTTCCAGAGATCGGCGGTTTCGTTGACCAGACGGCGGAAGCTGGGCAGCTCCGGCCTGTCTTCCAAAGACAGATAGCCGGTTATCCAGAAAGGCGCGCCATCGGGGGCCAGAAACACATTGAGCGGCCAGCCACCGGTGTGCCCCATCGCGCCGGCCGCGCCTTGATAGACCATGTCGATGTCGGGGCGCTCATCCCGGTCCACCAGGACGGGAATGAAATTGGCCAAGATGTCGGCGGCGGTTTGCGGATCGCTGAAGCTTTCGCGGTTCATCACCTGGCACCAGTGACAGCCGCTATAGCCCACACAGAGCAGGATGGGCTTGTCCTGGGTCTTGGCCTCGGCCAGGACGTCGGGCCCCCAGCTCCGCCATGGGATGGGATTGGTCTTGTGCGCGAGAAGAAATGGGCTGGTGGCGTTATCGATGCTCATCGTTCCGTTCCAAGGGGTGCGCGGAAGGATGCTTCCCGCCGGCCCGCTTCTGTGGTGTTTTTGGGGCGGGGTTACTTACCCCGGAAGATGGGCAGCGAAAAGGTGGCCCCCGCCTTTTGGCCCAAGCCTTGTCAGGAGATGCCGCCATGAAGGTCAATATCGAGATGGACATGACCCCCGAAGAGGCCCGCGCCTTTATGGGCCTGCCTGATGTCGCGCCTATGCAAAAGAAGATGATGGAGGAGATGCAGTTGCGGATGAAGGCGGCTTTTGACGCCAATGATCCGGAGGGGATGGTGAAGGCTTGGTTGCCTTTTTCCTATGGGGCAGGCGGGGAGGCGTTCCAAAAGCTGCAGAAAGCAATGTGGGACAGCGCCGCCGCTATGTTGAAGAAGGACGGCAAATAGCTTGTCCGATCCCACCATCTTCGCCCTGGCCAGCGCCCCGGGCCGGGCTGGCGTGGGCGTGGTCCGGGTTTCAGGGCCGCTGGCCGGCCCCGCTCTTCAGGCCTTGGCCGGTATCCTGCCCCCGCCGCGCCAGGCGCTTCTACGGCGGCTGATGCACAGGCAAACCGAGATCGACCGCGCCCTTTTGCTTTGGTTTCCCGCCCCCCACAGCTTCACCGGCGAGGATGTGGCGGAGTTCCAGATCCATGGCGGGCGGGCGATCCGCGAAGCGCTGTTTGGGGCTTTTGCCGATCTTGGTTTGCGCCCCGCCGAACCGGGGGAATTTAGCCGCCGGGCGGTGGAAAATGGCAAGCTGGACATCACCCAGGCCGAGGCCGTCGCGGATTTGGTGGATGCCGAAACCCCGGCCCAGTTGCGCCAAGCCTTGCGCCAGCATGGCGGCGCCTTGGCCGAGCTCTATGAAGGATGGCGGGCGGCCTTGGTCGCGGCGCTGGGGCGGGCGGAAGCGGCCATAGATTTTTCCGACGATGGGGTGGGGGATGCGGAATTCACCGCTGCCCGTGACGCGGCGAAGAAAATATCTGAACATATTCAATGTCATATGGATGATTCTGGCCGGGGCGAGGCGTTGCGCGAGGGTTTGCGCCTGACCATTCTGGGCCCGCCCAATGCCGGAAAATCCTCGTTGATCAATGCTCTGGCGCGCCGTGACATCGCCATTGTCTCCGACACCCCCGGCACCACCCGGGATGTGATCGAGGCGCGCCTGGATCTGGGCGGTTATCTCTTGCTGGTCGCCGATACGGCCGGGGTTCGCGACACCCAAGAGCCTATCGAAGCGGAAGGCGTGCGCCGCGCGCTCGTCCATGCGGCGGGCGGGATGACGCTGCTGTTGCTGGATGGCGCCGCGCAAAATCCGCGCGCCGGACTACCCGCCGATTTGCCCGAGCCGGATGTGATCGTTTGGAACAAAGCCGATCTTGGTTTTGTCCGTGATGGGCTTTGCATTTCGCTCAAGACGGGCGAAGGAATCCCGGAATTGCTGAAAATGCTGCAGCAAAAAGTGCAGCATAAATTGGAGAGCGGTGCGCCGCCCCTGACCAGGCCGCGCCATCGCCACGCCTTGCAAGAAGCGGTCGCGGCCCTGCAACATGGTCTGGCATCGCCGGCGGATCGTCCGGAGTTGCTGGCGGAGGATTTGCGCTTGGCGATGCGCGCCGTCGGGCGCATCACCGGGCGGGTTGATGTGGAAGAGCTGTTGGATTTTGTGTTTCGGGATTTCTGTATCGGCAAATAGCAAGTTGTGGGAGAGAGCTATGAGAAACGTCGGTTTTGCGGGGCTTTTCATGCTGCTGGCAACCGTCACGGCGGCACAGGCCGATTTGCGTGACGATGCTCTGGAGGCCGTGCTGCACTGTTCTGGTGTGAGCGACAAGGCGCAGCGGCTGGCCTGTTTTGATTCCGCGGCGGTCCGGGCGTCTGGCGCCCTCAGCGCTCCCGTGACGGCCTCCGCCGAAGCGTCGCCCCGGCCCCAGCCGCGCCAGCGCGCCGGTTTCTTTACCCGGATGTTGGGCCTGGAAAACCAGCGCCCGCCCCAAACCTCGGTGGCCCTGTTTGGGAGCGAGAGCATCGCCAATGGCGGTGCGTCCGCGCTCCCCAGCAAAATCCCCGGCGATACGGTCAATCAGATTCGCGCCCGGCTGACGGCTTATGAATTCACCGGCGGCTATCTGACCGCGACATTGGACAATGGCCAGGTGTGGCGCCAATCCTTAAGCGACTCGCCCTTGGGCAGTTTGGTCAAGCCGGCACCCTCCTATACGGCAGTGATATCGCGTGATCGGGGCGGCAGCTACGCCATGAAGTTGAGCGGGCTCGCGGGCACCATTGCGGTCCGGCGGGTTCAATAACGCGCCGTCCCATCCATCGGCGGGACTTGTGGATGGATTGGGCCGCGCGTATTAGCGCGCCCATGACATACGACGTCATTGTCATCGGTGGGGGGCATGCGGGCTGTGAAGCGGCGGCGGCCTCGGCGCGCTTTGGCGCCAAGACCCTGTTGCTGACTCACGCGGTTGAGACCCTGGGCGAAATGTCCTGCAATCCCGCCATTGGCGGCGTGGGCAAAGGCCATCTGGTGCGCGAGATCGACGCCCTGGATGGGCTGATGGGCCGGTGCGCCGATGCAGCGGGAATCCAATTTCGCCTGCTCAACCGCCGCAAAGGTCCGGCGGTGCGCGGCCCCCGCGCCCAGGCCGACCGGGCGCTTTACCGCGCAGCAATGCAGTCCATGCTGCGCAGCATTTCCAATCTGGAAATTCGTGCCGCGAGCGCGGAAGACCTGATTTTACGAGACGGAATGGTTTCCGGGGTTCGGACCGCCGATGGCGGCGAGATCGCCTGCGGCAAGGTCGTGCTGACCACCGGCACCTTCCTGAACGGCTTGATCCATATCGGCGAGACAAAGATTCCCGCTGGGCGGATGAAGATCGCAGATGGGGTCGAGGCGCCCAGTATCGGGCTTTCCAGAACCTTGTACGGCTTTGGCCTGAAAATGGGGCGGCTGAAGACCGGTACGCCGCCGCGCCTGGACGGACAGACCATTGATTGGGCAAGCCTGGAAATGCAGCAGGGCGACGACCCGCCCTCGCCTTTCTCCTTCCTCACCACCAAGATTACGACGCCTCAGATTGCGTGCGGGATCACCCGAACCACCCTTGCGACCCATGCGGTTATCCAGGCGAACCTTCACCGCTCACCGATGTATTCCGGTCAGATCGCCTCCACCGGCCCACGCTATTGCCCCTCGATTGAGGACAAGATCAACCGCTTCGCCGACCGCGAATCACATCAAATTTTCCTTGAACCAGAAGGACTTAGCACGGATTTGGTCTATCCCAACGGGATTTCGACCGCCTTGCCCCAGGATGTTCAATGCGCCCTGCTGGCCACCATTCCGGGGCTGGAAAAGGCTCAAGTTCAGCGGTCCGGCTATGCCATCGAATACGACTATGTGGACCCCAGGGAGCTTTCTCCTGCACTGGAGGTAAAGGCCGTGCCGGGCCTTTACCTGGCAGGACAGATCAATGGCACCACCGGCTATGAGGAAGCGGCGGCACAAGGCCTGATCGCCGGCTGGAATGCCGCCCGGGCTGCCGGCGCCGGACAGTCCGTCATCCTGGACCGTGCCCAGGCCTATATCGGCGTGATGATCGATGACCTGGTGACCAAAGGTGTTTCTGAGCCCTATCGCATGTTCACCAGCCGGGCCGAATATCGGCTGAATCTGCGATCCGACAATGCCGATATGCGTCTTACCAGTTTCGGGGAGGCAAACGGGATCGTGGGATCGGAGCGGGGCCAGAAATTCGCGGAAAAGCTGGAAAAACTGGCTGTTTCACGTGAAACAATGGGCTCTCTCTCTCTGACACCCAATGAAGCCGCTCAATACGGGTTGACGATCCGCCTGGACGGGGTCCGCCGCAGCGCCTTGGACCTCTTAAGTCTCACCGACTTTTCCGCTCTGACCAGGATTTGGCCCCAATTGGGCGGCCTGGAGCCTGAGATCGTCGAGCAGCTTGAGATAGACGCTCAGTATGCCGGATATCTCGACCGCCAGGATGCTGATATCCTGGCCTTCCGGCGGGATGAAGGCCGCGCCCTGCCCCCTGAGCTGGACTATGGCGCGGTGGTCGGCCTCTCAAACGAGGTGCGCCAGAAGCTGGAGCGCATCCGCCCAACGACTCTGGGTCAGGCGGCTCGTATCGAGGGTGTGACGGCTGCCGCCCTGACGCTGGTCCTGGCCACTGTCAAAGCCGGCCAAAAGGCCCGGAAAGCCCAGAAGCGTGCCTGATTTCGGGCCGGAGGAATTTGCCGCCAAAGCCGGTGTTTCACGTGAAACACTGTCCAGGCTCAAAGCCTATGCCGACCTTCTGACGGATTGGAATGCACGGCACAATCTGGTGGCCAAAAGCACCCTGCCCGACCTTTGGCATCGTCATATTTGGGACAGCGCGCAGTTGGTGTCCCTTGTCCCGGCGCAGGCCCGCACCCTGGCGGATTTGGGGTCCGGAGCCGGCTTCCCTGGCCTAGTCCTGGCAGCGCTCTTACCCTCGGTTTCGGTGACCTTGCATGAAGCCACCACCAAGAAATGCGCCTTCCTGCAGGCTGCCGCTGCGCGTATGGGGCTTGCCGTGACAGTTCGGAATGCGCGGATCGAGGATTTGCCGCCTTACCCCTTTGACGTGGTTACGGCCCGGGCGCTGGCGCCCCTGCCCCGGCTTCTGGAATATGCCCACAGGTTTACGAATCCGAACAGTGTTTGCATATTCCTAAAAGGCCAAAATGTGGGGCCAGAATTGACCGAAGCCCATAAATGTTGGAACATGAAGGTCTCTCAAGTCCCAAGCCAGACCGATCCTTCGGGTGCTATAGTGACCGTGAGAGAGTTGGGTTTCCGCCATGTCCTTCCCCAAAAAACCCCGCGTCCTGGTCGTCGCCAACCAAAAGGGCGGCGTCGGTAAGACCACCACCGCCATCAATCTGGGAACCGCTCTGGCCGCGGTGGGCGAACCCACCCTGGTGATCGACATCGACCCCCAAGGCAACGCTTCGACCGGCCTGGGCATCCACCGCCAGGACCGCAAGCTCACCACCTATGAGGTGCTGACCGGCCAGGCCCGGCTGGCGGACGCCATCGTGAAGACCCGCATCCCGGGTCTGTCCTTGGTGCCAGCCACCGTGGATCTGTCCGGCGCCGAATTGGAACTGGCCGATTTTCCCCGCCGCAATTTCATCTTGAAGGACGCTTTGGAAGAATACTCTGTACACGGAGAAAATGCCTTCTCCTATATTTTAATCGATTGCCCCCCGTCCCTCACCTTGCTGACCTTGAATGCGATGGCGGCGGCGGATGCGGTGATGGTGCCGCTGCAATGCGAGTTCTTCGCGCTGGAAGGGTTGAGCCAGTTGATGAAGACCATTGAGCTGGTGCGCGACAAACTTAATCCGACGTTAGACATTCAGGGCATCGTGCTGACCATGTTCGACAAGCGCAACAAATTGTCGGATCAGGTCGCCGCCGATGTGCGCGAGACATTGGGCGAAAAGGTTTACACCACCGTCATCCCCAGAAATGTGCGTATTTCCGAGGCTCCCAGCCATGGCGTGCCGGCGCTGGTCTATGATCTGCGCTGTCCCGGCAGTCAGGCTTACATCAAGCTGGCGGGGGAATTGATTCAGCGCGAACGCATCCGGGCCGCGGCATGAATTCCGCTTCCGACCGTCCGCGCGGCCTGGGGCGCGGCCTCTCGGCCTTGATCGGCGATGAAGCCGCCGCCGTCAAAGGCGAGCCTGCCGCCAAGAAAGACGCGCGCTCGCTGCCCATCGCTTTCCTGCAGCCGGGCCGCTTTCAGCCGCGCATGACCTTTGACGAACAGCCGTTGGCCGAGCTGGCGGCGAGCATCAAGGAAAAGGGCGTGCTGTCGCCCATTCTGGTGCGGCCCATCGGTCCCGACCGCTATGAGATCGTGGCGGGTGAGCGCCGCTGGCGCGCGGCGCAACTGGCCAAGCTGCATGACGTGCCGGTGGTGGTGCGCGAGTTGCGCGATGACCAGGCGCTGGAAATCGCCATCATCGAAAATGTCCAGCGCGCCGATCTGAACGCGATAGAGGAGGGGGCCGCTTACGAAGAGCTGATCACCCGCTTTGGCCGCACCCAGGAAGATGTCGCCAGGGAAGTCGGCAAGAGCCGGTCCCACATCGCCAACACTGTTCGCCTGCTCAAGCTGCCGGACCAAGTCAAAGCCTGGATCCGAGAGGGCAAGCTGACAGCGGGCCATGCCCGAACGCTGTTAGGCGAGGCCGATCCGCAAGCCCGCGCCCGGGAATTGATCGAAGGCGCGCTGACGGTGCGCCAGGCCGAGCAGAAAAAGGCCGAACATCGTTCGGCAAAAAAGCCCGGTGGAAAACCCGCCAAGGACCCCAATATCGCCGACTTGGAAGCCAGCATTTCCAACCGCTTAGGACTGAAAGCCCAGATTATCCACAAAGGGGATAAAGGTGGGGAAATGCGGATTTCCTACAAATCCCTGGAGCAACTGGACGAGCTGACCCGGCGGCTGACGCGGAGCTGAGAATCTTATGAAGGTGCGGCAAGTGATCGGGCTGTTGCTGATGGCCGCCTGCATCGCGGGCTTGTTGGCCTTTAATATTCACCCACCGGAGGGGGACGACAGCAACCTGTTGAACAAGTTGGTTGTCACAGCGGTACTGGGCGGCGGGTCGTTTCTGGCCTGGAAGTTTCTGGTGAGAAAGCGCCCGATAAGCCGGGATTAGACCGGCGATCCTGTGCGCCGCAGCGCCTCCGCCACATCGATGCGCCCGTCATACAGCGCCCGCCCCACCACCACGCCTTCGATGTTCGGTTCCTTGGCGGCCAGCAGGGCGTCGATATCGGCGATGGAGCCGACACCGCCAGAGGCAATCACCGGAATGGAAAGACCGCGGGCGAGGGCGGCGGTAGCCGTTACATTGACCCCCTTCAGCAGCCCATCGCCGTCAATGTCGGTGAACAGGATGGCGGCGACGCCCGCATCCTCGAAGCGCTTGCCCAATTCGACCGGGGTCAATTCACTGACTGTCGCCCAGCCCTGGGTGGCGATCTTGCCGCCCTTGGCGTCGGCGCCCACCACAATCCGGCCGGGGAATTTGCGGGCCGCGTCTTTCACGAACTGCGGATCGGTCAGCGCCGCAGTGCCCAGGATCACGCGGGTGATGCCGGCGGCCAGCCAGGCTTCCACTGCCGCCATGTCGCGGATGCCGCCGCCCAACTGAATGGGAAGAGTGATGGCGGCGCGGATGGATTTGATGGCGTCGGTGTTTGCGCTGCGACCGGCAAAGGCGCCGTTCAGATCGACGCAATGCAGCCACTGAAATCCCTGCGCGGCGAAGCTCTGCGCCTGGGCGGCGGGATCGGTGTTGAACACCGTGGCGTCTTCCATCACGCCCTTTTTCAAGCGGACGCAGACACCGTCCTTCAGGTCGATAGCGGGGAAGATGATCACTATCTAAAACCCTTTTTGTCATGCCCGCGGAAGCGGGCATCCAACTTCAATATTCGCGACCAGTCCAAAGTTGGATTCCCGCTGGAGTTTATACTCCGGCCGCGCTACGCGCGGACCGGGGTACGGGAATGACAAGCAAATGGAATGGAACGAAAACTGCACTAAGGCCGCCATTTAAGGAAATTCTCCAGCAGCTTGAGGCCGGTGGCCTGGCTCTTTTCGGGATGGAATTGGGTGCCCACCATATTCTCGTTGCCGATGATCGCGGTCAGCGGCCCGCCATAATCGCATGTTGCGATCAGATCGTCGGGCAGCACGGGTTTGAGCTGAAAACTATGGACGAAATAGGCATGGGCCCCCGGCGCGATGCCGTCCAGCACGGCATGGCTTTGTTCGATCTTCAGTTCATTCCAGCCCATGTGCGGGATTTTGAGAGCGGGGTCAGAAGGCGTGATTTTGACGACTTCGCCCGCGATCCAACCCAGCCCGGCATGGCGGCCGAACTCAACCCCCACCGTGGCCATCAACTGCATCCCGACACAGATACCCAAGAAAGGCGCGCCCTCTTTCAGCACTTTCTCGCGCAGGGCCTCGATCATGCCCGGCACCGCCGACAGGCCTTTCATGCAATCGGCAAAGGCGCCCACACCCGGCAGCACCACGCGTTCGGCGTCCAACACGGCCTGCGGATCGGCGGTGGTGACGATGTCGGATTTTCCATTGGCGGCGCGCGCCAGGGCCTTCGCCGCACTGGCGAGGTTGCCGGAGCCATAATCGATCAGGGCGACACTGGACATGGGCGGTCGTATAAAGGCTAGGAACGGATTTGTCGAAACCGGCGAGGGCAGGGTGAATAGCCCGCCGCTCGGCCGGTTATTTTGGACAGCTTGGTTCTGAATCAGGAACGGGTGCGATATGCAGGCTCACCCCGGCAGCCTCAATCCGGCTCAAAGGATGCGCCTCCGGGGAAATTTTGAAGCGGCCTTCCTGCAAAGCGGCAAGCAGACCAGTGCAGTGTAAGGGAATCTTTATACGCCCCTTTTGACGCCAGGCTCCGTCAGGCTTTCGGACGAAAATTTGCCCGGCACCGCCTTTGACGGGAAAAATCAGTATGTCCTGCTGCCCATCCCCATCGAAATCCGCCAAGACAGCCTGACAGGCGCCGACATTGGCAATCCGGCACGAGACGCGGTCCCAAGGCGTCTCAACAAAGTCGCGCGGCAATTTCTGTCCGGCAGGATAGACTTTGACATTCTGCGGCCAGGAAGAAGACGGCCCCGGCGCGTCCGGGTTCTTTTCCAACAACGCCGCGGATGCGCCGTCGCGGACGGTTGCGTTCGTGCTGCGCTTAAGGTCATTCAGCGCGGTCAGGCCATAGCGCCCACCATGCCACCGCAGATAGCGGAAATCGAAGTTCGCCGGCGAAATCCTGCCCTCTTTCAGCCGCGCCATTTGATCCGCAACCGCAATGCGCGCGGGGCTGGCGAGGGGGGTGAACAGCGCGATCATCAGCGCCAGCGCCAGGAGCGAGACATGAAAATTCCACGACTCTATCCGCGCCAGCCAGGGCCCCCGCATCAGGGCGGCGTGGGCGTAGCCGCCGGCATAGGCCAGCGCCACCAGGATGATGGCGGCGACGGTGACGCGGTCCACGCTCCAGCCATATTGGTGCACCCGCAAAAACAAGGCATAGGCCGCGATCAGCGTCAGCGGCACCGTCAGGATTGCCGCGACGGTGCCTGCCAGCCGCAGAATTTTCGGCGGCATTCGTTCCGGCATGCCATCCTGATATGCGGCGTTGATAAGAACAATCAGCACCGCCGCCGCCGCCAGGAGCAAGGCCGTGGCGTGGCCGATGCTCCACAAGGCGCCCAGCCCAGTGAAAGGCAGGGTGGCGACAAAGCCCCCCACGATCACGGTGATCAGCGGCAACAGCCAGGACAGCAAGGTCAGAAGCAAGGTGCGCGCGCCCTGCACCAGCACGGGCCGTATGTCGGTCAGATGCAATGCGCCCGCCGCTGCGACCGAAAGGACGGGAATGGAAAACCATGCGTGCTGGAGCAGCTTTTCAAAGAAATCCAGTTTGACCAGGCCGAATAGTCCCGCGCCCAGCCACAGCAACAGCCAGAAAGCGCCGACAAACAGGATAGACAAGGCCAGCTGGACGGCGAGCTTCCACGCCACGTCAAAGTGTGTGGGATAGCTGGCCATGAAGCGGCGGTCGGTTACGCCGCCCGTTACCAAGGCATGAGCGATGAACAGGCCGCCGGCGCCAAACAACACCAGTTGCACGGATGGTATCTCAATGTCGAAGACCTGTGATGCGCCCATCCAACTGTCAAAAAAGCCCAGAAGCGCCACGAGGGCGCTGGCGATGCCGACCCATGTCAGCGCCTTGCGGCACGACATTGCGCCCAGCGATAGGATCAGGCCGACGGGCGCGGCCAGGCTCACCAGCAGAAGAGGCACGAATATCGTGCCTTGCGTTGCCGGCCACGTTTTGGCCTCGCCGGCGCTGTAGAGCAGATAAAGAACCAGCCCCTGCGCCAGACCGATCGCCAGCCGCGCCAGAAAAAGCGTTTGGCCTTGGGAAACCGTTTCCATAAACCGCCTCGCCCTCAGCCCGGCGGCACCATAACATTGGGTCTAGTTGTCGTCCATCTTGAGCGCGGCGATGAAGGCTTCCTGGGGAATCTCCACCTTGCCGAACTGGCGCATCTTCTTCTTGCCCTCTTTCTGCTTGTCGAGGAGCTTGCGCTTGCGGGAAATATCGCCGCCATAGCATTTGGCGGTGACGTCTTTTCTTAACGCAGAAAGTGTTTCGCGCGCGATCACCTTGCCGCCGATCGCGGCCTGGATCGGAATCTTGAACATGTGGCGCGGGATCAATTCTTTGAGTTTCTCGCACATCGCCCGCCCGCGCCCTTCGGCGCGCTGGCGGTTGACGATCATGGAGAGCGCATCTACCGGATCGTCATTGACCAGGATGGACATCTTGACCAGATCGCCTTCCTCATACTTCTCGATGTGATAGTCGAAGCTGGCATAGCCGCGCGACACGCTTTTCAGCCGGTCATAAAAGTCGAACACCACTTCGTTCAGCGGCAGCATATAGATCACCATGGCACGGTTGCCGGCATAGGTGAGCTCGACCTGGCGCCCGCGCCGGTCTTCGCACAGCTTCAAGACACTGCCCAAATATTCGTCCGGCACCAGCACGGTCGCCTTGATCCAGGGCTCCTCGATGCGGTCGATATAGGTCACGTCCGGCATGTCGGCCGGATTGTGCAATTCCTTCATCGTGCCGTTGTTCATATAGATGTGATAAATCACGGACGGCGCGGTGGTGATCAGGTCGAGATTGAATTCCCGCTCCAGCCGTTCGCGCACGATTTCCAGATGCAGCAATCCTAGAAAGCCGCAGCGGAAGCCAAAGCCCAGCGCGGCGCTGGATTCGGTTTCATAGGTAAAGCTGGCGTCGTTGAGATGCAGCTTGCCCAACGCCTCGCGCAAATCTTCGAACAGTGCGGCGTCCACCGGAAACAAGCCGCAGAACACCACCTGCTGCGCCGGCTTGAAGCCGGGCAGGGGCGTGGCCGTGCCTTTGCGCTCATCGGTGATGGTGTCGCCCACCTTGGTGTCGGCGACCTGCTTAATCTGGGCGGTGATGTAACCGACCTCGCCGGGGCCCAGGCGTTCGACCCCGACCTTCTTGGGCTTGAAGACGCCGATCTGTTCCACTTGATAAACGGCATCGGCGGCCATCATGCGGATCTTCTGGCCCTTCTTGAGTTCGCCATCGATGATGCGCACCAGCACCACCACGCCCAGATAGGCGTCGTAATAGGAATCGATCAGCAGCGCTTTCAGCGGCGCATCCAGCACGCCCTTGGGCGGGGGCAGCCGCTTGACCACCGCTTCCAGCACCTGGTCGATATTGAGCCCGGTCTTGGCGCTGATCGGCACCGCCTCGCTGGCGTCCAGCCCGATCACATCCTCGATCTGCTGCTTGACCCGCTCGGGTTCGGCGGCGGGCAGGTCGATCTTGTTGAGGACCGGCACGATCTCCAGCCCGGCATCGATCGCCTGATAGACATTGGCCAGGGTCTGGGCCTCGACCCCTTGGCTCGCATCCACCACCAGCAGCGCGCCTTCGCAGGCGGCCAGGCAGCGGCTGACCTCATAGCCGAAGTCCACATGGCCGGGCGTGTCCATCAGGTTCAACACA